>DATJAY010000006.1 GCA_035515795.1 Candidatus Acidiferrales bacterium
GGAAAAAATTCAGGCGACTCCCGGAGAGATAGTAACTTCTCCGTCCGGACAAGCCGAAGCATGGGCTTCTCACACTGCGGATTCGGCGGGGTGGTTCCGGGGCGATTACCTTCATAATGGTTATGGCTTGTTTGATGTTGCCTCAAAACAGGATAGGACAGTGTTGCTGGAGGCCATGGGAAATTATCTCGTGTATGTAAATGGGGTGCCGAGAGAGGGGAACATGTATGGCTACAAGGACACATGGGATCCATGGGAGCCGGCATTCGATTACTCCATGATTCCAGTTCAACTCAGGAAAGGAGACAACCAGCTCCTTTTTTTCTGCGTTCGTGGAATGTTGAAGGTCAAGATCGAAGACGTTAAACCAGGTGTGTTGTTCAATGCGAAGGATGTTACTCTACCAAATTTTCTTGTTGGGGAAAAAGTAAACTATTATGCCGCTGTAACAGTGATAAACGCAACAGACCGACCGCTTCAGAGTGCTTACTTAGAAGCATATAACGACAGCGGATATTCGTCGGAGACGGAAGTGCCAATCATACAACCGATGAGTATCAGGAAAGTTGGATTCAAACTTGTCGGTCCTGCACCTTCATCGGCCGGAACGATGTCAGTCAACCTGAGAATTTTGGACGGCATAACTGCGGATGCACAAGAACTTGCCAGGACCGAAGTTTCCGTAAAAATCGTTCCGCCAACATCTACTCATAATGTGACCTTCATAAGCGATATTGACCACAGCGTTCAGTATTACAGCATCGTTCCGCCGCGAAATCTGGATTCGACGAACAACAGTAAACTAAAAGCGTTGTTCCTGTCGCTTCATGGCGCCGACGTCATCACGACCAACATGGCGAATTCATATTCACCAAAGACATGGGGGTACATCGTTTGTCCAACCAACGGCGGTCCGTATGGCTACGACTGGGAAGATTGGGGCAGATTGGATGCACTTCAAGTTCTTGGAATTGCAGAATCGACGCTCAACATCGATCCCGATCGCATTTACCTGACGGGCCATTCAATGGGAGGCCATGGAACGTGGATCATCGGGGCACAGTATCCCGATCAGTTCGCCGCAATCGGGCCGAGCTCAGGCTGGGTGAGCTGGTGGACTTATGTCTTTCATCATGATTCTGTAGCGACGGCGATGGACAAGATGCTGAGGAGATCGACGACACCCTCCAATACCTATCTCCTTGATCAGAATTACAAGCAGCTCGGGCTGTATATCCTTCATGGAAGCAAAGACGACAACGTGCCGGTGACTGAATCGGTTGACATGGCGGACACCCTGAGCAAATTCGATAAAGATTTTACATTTCATGAAGAAATGGGAGCGGGACATTGGTGGGGACTGAACGATCAGGCAAGTACCGACTGCGTAGATTGGCCGCCGATGTTCGATTTCTTTGCGAGACATGCAAGACCGGGTGAAGAAAGGGTTGAGGACATTGATTTTACCACAGCAAGTCCGGGCGTATCTGCAAAAGACTACTGGCTCACAATTTATGCTCAGGAGAAGCAATTAGAGATGAGCAGAGTAATTGTCAAATTTGTTCCTTTCCCGAAGGGGCAGGCAAGCAACCTTTTTGTGGGGACGACCAGCAATGTAAAGATCATGTCTTTCGATTTGAGCATGACGGATAGGAGCAAGCCGCTTGATGTCAGCCTCGATAGCACGAGGGTTGATGGAATCTCAGTACCGTCTAATGCGGACAGACTTTGGCTGGAGAATGAATCCGGGGAATGGAAGGTAACATCGGAGCCTTCGCCTAACGAAAAAGGGCCCTCAAGATACGGAACGCTCAAGGATGCATTTCGGCATGATGTCATTTTTGTATATGGCACACACGGGACTGAAGAAGAGAACAAATGGGCGTTTGACAAGGCGAGAGCCGATGCGGAATCTTTTTGGTATCATAGAGGGGGCTCCGTCGATATAGTGTCTGACAGAGAGTTCAAAGCCGACGTAGATCCCGACAGAAATGTAATTTTGTACGGGAACGAGTCGACCAATTCCGCGTGGGATGAAGTGTTGAGCAGCTCGCCAGTTAACGTTTCAGACGGGAAGCTGACTTTTGGCCACAAGGTAATGGATGGTAGAGATTATGCATGCTTCATGGTGAGGCCGAGAAAAGGAAGCGCGAGTGCTAGTGTCGGTGTCGTGGCTGGAACCGGCATAGTTGGTATGAGACTAACCTTCATTGTCCCATATCTTCAACCATGGTTTTCACTCCCCGACCTCACGATTCTGAATTCGAGTATTTTCTCGCGAGAGAAAATGAGTGCCGCCTTCACAGGTCAGAAAAATGGAGGCGGAATCGGTTTCGGTGGAGAGAGAGGAATAAAAGTTGCCGGTTTCTTCGGCCTCGACTGGTCGGTGGCATCAGGAGAATTTGTTGTTGAGAAATAAAATTTTTTCAGCGAGAACCTGAAAAGTTAAAAGAATCGATTCGTCTTATGACCGAATCAAAATGGATTCGGAGAAGATTTATGAAAAAATTTACGAACATCGTTGTCATACTTATGGTGAGCGGTACAGCTTACCCTCAAATCCCGCAGGGGCAAAAAATATTTCCGGTTCCGCAGATTCCATTTTCGCCGAAGGAATACGTTTGTTATCATACCGCCGGATCAATCGACGTGGACGGAAAACTTGATGAGGAATCCTGGAAGAACGCCGCATGGACCGAGTATTTTGTTGACATCCAAGGAAGTTCGAAGCCTGCTCCACTTTACCAAACCAGGCTGAAGATGCTATGGGACGACAGGTATCTCTATATTGGTGCAGAAATTCAAGAACCGAACCTGTGGGCTACGTTGAGGCAGAGAGACACGGTGATCTTTCGCGACAACGATTTCGAAGTGTTCATTGATCCCAACGGAGCAACACAGCCTTATTATGAGACGGAAGTGAACGCCCTGGGAACTGTTTGGGATTTGCTTCTTCGCGAACCTTATCGGGACGTTGACAGGGCGGCGGTAAATGCATGGGACATAAAAGGCTTGAAGATCGGCGTTGTTTTCCACGGCACTCTGAACAACCCATCCGACGTAGACACCGGGTGGACCGTCGAGCTGGCATTCCCGTGGTCTGTGCTCGGCGAGTGTGCGATAGGAAGTGCTCCGCCGAAAGAAGGATCGCAGTGGCGGATAAATTTCTCGCGTGTCGAATGGCGAAGCGAAGTCGAGAACGGTGCATATGTGAAGGAGACCGATCCAGTTTCCGGGGAGACCTTGCCCGAATATAATTGGGTCTGGTCGCCACAGGGATTAATAAATATGCATTATCCTGAGATGTGGGGCTTCGTCCAATTTTCTACCCAGACTGCCGGCCAGGGTATTGAACAATTCAAATGGAATCCGGTTGAAGATGCAAAGTGGGCGTTGAGAAAAATATATTATGCTGAAAAGGAATACTTCCTGAACCATGGAGTCTTTGCCGACGAGATCTCAAACTTAAATGTCAAAGTCGATTCCCTAAAAGGATACTCGTCGCAGATGAAAATTTTCACAACGCCGAGTTTGTTTGAGGCAATCTTGACAAGCGATGATGGGAACATGCTTGTCCATATCAACCAAGATGGAAAAACCTGGGAAACTAAAGCTAGATGAGATGGCACTTCGCAGTCATTTGCCCGATAATTTTCTTTTCCATTTCTGTTTCCGATGCTCAGACGATGGTTAATGTCGTTCCTAAGCCGGATTCGGTTACGATGGAGATTGGGTCGTTTTCGCTCTCTCGTTCTACCGGTGTAGCTTTTTCGGACAGTCTCGATAGTCTCGGTTCTTACTTACTTCAACAGTTGAAAGAGTTTACTTATCTCGATCTTTCTCGTGTTCGCTCAAAAGACCGTAATGTCATTTCTATCAAGATCGATTCAAACTTTGCAGGCTCTGATTTAGAATCATATCAACTCGACGTCTCTTCAAACAAGATCGTCTTGAAAAGCAGCTCGGAGGTTGGCTTATTCAGGGGAATACAGACTCTGCTGCAGTTGATACCACTCCCGAGCTCAAGGAGCACGAAGAGTTATCGTATTGCGTGCTGCCGCATTGAAGATCATCCAAGATTTGGTTGGCGCGGACTGAATCTTGATTGCGTACGCCATTTCATGACTAAGGATTTTATCAAGAGGTACATCGATCTCCTGGCTTATTACAAGTTCAACGTGTTTCACTGGCATCTGACCGATGATCAGGGATGGAGAATCGAGATCAAGAAATATCCGAGGCTGACTCGAATCGGTGCATGGCGGAAAGAACCTGACGGCGCAATATACGGAGGGTATTATACGCAGGATGACATAAAGGAGATCGTTGCGTACGCGAAAAGCCGGTTCATAACAGTCGTTCCCGAGATCGAGATGCCCGGACACTGTGAAGCTTCGCTCGCATCCTACCCCGAGAACGCTTGTGTTGCCGGCCCGTTCGAGGTTGGCATCCGTTGGGGAGTGTACGAAGACATTTATTGCCCGGGGAAAGAATCGACCTTCACTTTTCTAGAGGATGTTCTAAAAGAGGTTATGGATCTGTTCCCGTCCCATTATATCCATATAGGCGGTGATGAAGTACCGAAGAACGAGTGGAAAGAAAATGATTCCTGCCAGGAGTTGATGAAGCATGAAGTGCTGAAGAATGAAGACGAGCTTCAGAGCTATTTCATAAGGAAGATCCAGAATTTTCTGGAGTCAAACGGGAGAGAAATTATCGGATGGGATGAGATACTTGAGGGGAACGGCCCCGACAGTGGCGCAGTCGTTGAATCCTGGCGCGGAGTTGACGGTGCCATCATGGCGACAAATGAAGGACTTGAGACGATAGTGTCGCCCGGGGATTATACATATCTGAGTCAGGGCCCCGAGGGCTTGAGCCTCGACTCTGTCTATTCGTTCGATCCGATCCCTGGTGCATTGAACCCGGGCGAGCGAAAACTAGTGTTGGGAACGGAGGCGAGCATGTGGACAGAACGAGCACCGCAGGAGACGGTGGACAGCAAAATGTTTCCAAGGCTCCTGGCGATATCCGAAGATGGGTGGACGCTTCCCGCAAACAAAGATCTTGCTGACTTCCACAAACGATTGAAAATTCAGTACGATCGTCTCGCATTTATCGGTGTCGATTACGGGTTGGAGAAAAAAGCCATAACCTTTCAGACACGATTTGACAAACGAATGAACCGGTTTTTTGTAACATTGAAGCGAGCGCAGAAAAATATCCGGATTCGATATACAATTGGCGATACGCTCACTCTGTCTAATTCAAAAATTTATAACAGTCCAGTGAAAATCAAAGGAAGTTCGACGTTCATTGCTCAGGCCGAAATGAAGGAAAGTCTCGTGGGAAATCCGGAGATATTGTCTTTTATCGTTGACAAAGCGTTGAGCTCTGCAGTGACGGTGAAACAAACTTGTGCCCCGCAATATTCCGCCGGCGGGATGAATTCTCTTGTAGATGGCGTCCGTGGCACGATGAATTTCAGGGATGGCTTATGGCAAGGTTATCAGGGGGTGGATATCGATGCGACGATCGATCTCGGGATGGTGAAGAGTATTTCTGAGATAGGTGCAGGATTTTACCAGGACTCCGGTTCGTGGATTTTTATGCCCGACACGGTTGAATATTATGTCTCCAAAGATGGAAAGAATTTTGAAAAGATCGGTATTGTCAAGAATAGTATAACTCAAAAGGATCCGGATCCGATCAAAACAGATTTCGCGCTAAAGTTTGAAGAGAGAAACGCTCGCTATTTTAGAATCGTCGCGAGGAACATAGGTGTCTGTCCGCCGTGGCATCCGGGTGCCGGAGGGAAAGCGTGGCTGTTTATAGATGAAATTTTTGCTGACTAAAGTATGAAGACAGTTCTGGCCTTAAGTATCGAGAGATTAAAATGAGAAAGTCAATTTTGTTCCTTCTTTTGTTTACGGCCACTCCCATTTTCGCCAAGGAGTATTCGCAGCAATATTATCCTGAAACAGACACCATGGTGCTCGACAAGCTGCACAAATGGCATGACGATAAGTTCGGGCTTTTGATGCACTGGGGGACCTATAGTCAATGGGGGGTGGTTGAATCGTGGTCGATCTGCTCTGAGGATGAAGGTTGGGAGCGAAGACAGGATTCTAACTACACAGACTACAAACAGAAATATGAAAACCTGATCAAGACTTTTAATCCTGTTAAGTTCGATCCCGATAGGTGGGCCGCCGCCGCAAAAGAGGCTGGGATGAGATACGTGGTCTTCACAACGAAACATCATGATGGTTTCTGCATGTTCGACACAAAGACGACCGATTACAAAATAACCGGCCCGGAATGTCCGTTTCACACTGATCCGCACGCAAACACTGCCAAGTTCATCTTCGATTCGTTCAGGAAGGACGGATTCATGATCGGTGCATACTTTTCCAAGCCCGACTGGCATTGCCCGTATTACTGGTGGCCAAACTTCGCGACTCCGGACCGCAATCCGAACTATAGCATCAAACGTTATCCTGAAAGATGGAACCGGTTTGTCAAATATACTCAGACCCAAATCGATGAGTTGATGACTGACTATGGCAGGATCGATATCCTCTGGCTCGATGGAGGTTGGGTTCGTAAGAAAACAGATCAGGAGATAATCCGTGAGAAGCTGAGTGCCGACTATGCGACATTTCCGCAAAACCAGGATATCGACATGCCGTTGATTGCCGAGAATGCCCGCAAGAAACAGCCGGGACTGATCGTGGTGGATCGCGCTGTGCCAGGCCCCTACCAGGATTACCTTACTCCGGAAAATACTGTGCCCGACAAACCTCTTTCGTATCCGTGGGAGACTTGCATGCCGATGGCCACGAGCTGGTCTTACGTCCCGCATGACCACTATAAATCCGTCGGCGAGCTCATCCATTTACTTGTTGATATTGTGTCCAAGGGAGGAAACTTCCTTCTGAATATCGGGCCTAACCCGCAGGGCGATTGGTCGCCGACCGCGTATGAACGTCTCAAAGGAATCGGCGACTGGATGAAAGTGAACGGCGAAGCGATTTACAGCACTCACCCAGTTGCTCCATACAAACGAGGAAAAGTCTGCCTGACACAACTGGACGATGGCACGACCTTCGCGATCTATCTTGCCGATGAAGGGGAAAGCATTCCTCCATCAAAAATCCGGATGGATAATATTTGCCCCGCGAAAGATGCAAAGGTGACACTCCTCGGATTCGGTGATACGGCGATCAAGTGGAGTAAAGTCGGTGAAGGATTCGAAGCTGATATACCGAAAGAATTTCAGGATCATCCCCCGTGCGAGCACGCCTGGGTATTGAAGCTCTCGCAGGCCGTCGGGTCTCCTCAAGCGGAGGGCCTGGAAAGGTGAAGAGCTGAAATGTGAAGACGGAACGGTCGATGAAGAACCTCGCGCTTTCTTTTCTATTGGCTGTGGGCGTTATTGTGCCTTGCGCCGATGGACACACATTCAATTTGTCAGGAAATCAATTCCTCCTGGACGACAAGCCTTTTCAAATAATCAGCGGAGAGATGCACTTTGCGAGGATACCGGAAGAATATTGGCGGGCCAGGCTGAAGATGGCGAAAGCGATGGGATTGAACACTGTTTGCACCTATGTTTTTTGGAACATCGAGGAGCCGGAAAAGGGAAAATTCAACTTCAAAGGAAATGCCGACGTTGCGGAGTTTGTTCGAGTTGCTCAGCAGGAGGGCCTTTGGGTTCTCATACGACCAAGCGCTTATGCGTGTGCCGAATGGGAATTCGGCGGATATCCATACTGGCTGCTGAAGGAGAGAAATCTAAAGGTGAGAAGCCGTGACCCTCAATTTCTGAAAATGATGAAAGTGTACTACGAACAACTTGGCAAGCAGCTTGCGCCACTTCAGGTAACCCATGGTGGTCCCATATTGATGGTGCAGATTGAGAATGAATATGGCTCCTACGGGGATGACAAAGATTATCTTAAGACTAATGAACGGATGATGAGAGAGGCAGGATTTGATGTCCCATTTTACACACTGGATGGAATTGATATGGTTTCCAGAGGCTGCGTGGATGGTGCCCTTCCTGCAGTTGACGGGTCAATAAACATCGAGCAGATTAAGGACGTGGTTGAAAGGAATGATCACGGACATGGACCGTTTTTTATTGGAGAGTGGTACCCGGGTTGGTTCGATGACTGGGGAAAACCATTCAGAACAGTTCCGGCGAAAGTCTGCGCGGAACAGCTCGATACAATACTCGCACACGGCCTCTCGGTGAACATGTACATGGCACATGGCGGCACGACGCGCGGGTTCATGAATGGCGCCAATTATTCGGACAATAATCCATACTCTCCACAGATCAGCAGCTACGATTATGATGCACCTATAGATGAGGCCGGTAATCCCACACCAAAATTTTACGCATTGCGGGAGGTCATAAACAAATTTCTTCCGGAAGGTGTTGTGATCCCGAGCGTTCCACCAAAAGAGTCAACTATTGCTATCCCGAAATTAAACTTACAATACGCAGCGGACATAACGCATCTTTTGCCGAAGCCTGTTCACTCGATTGATCCGCTCACATTTGAGGATATTAACCAGCCCTATGGGTACATATTATACAGGGCAAAGGTCAAAGGACCGACGAATGGAACACTTGACATAGTCCATGTGCGGGACTACGCTATCGTTTTCATCAACGGCAAGCGAACGGCCGTGCTGGATAGGAGGCTTAACCAGGAAACGTGTGAAGCGGATATGCCTGATTCTGAAAATACACTTGATATTTTTGTTGAGAACCTTGGACGCATCAACTACGGTAAATTCATAAATGACAATCACAAAGGAATTACCAAGAGTGTCCTTCTGGACGGTCACAGGATTTTGGGATGGCTTGTCTATGGATTTCCTTTTGAAAAGCAACCGGATGTTACTACGCGTCCAGCATATGGAGGACAATATCCTGTAATAAAAGAGGGAAGCTTTGAGTTATCTGAAGTCGGTGACACATATCTTGACATGAGAGAGTGGGGAAAGGGGCACGTCTGGATCAACGGGCACAATCTCGGAAGGTACTGGTATATCGGACCACAGCAGACAATTTACGTTCCGTCGCCATGGCTGATGAGGGGATTGAACACGATCGTAGTCTTCGAAGAATTGAAGACGGAACAAGATGAGGTTGGAGCGATTGAAACGGCGATTCTTAATGATGTACGGAATAGATAGTACGCCGGACATTTCTTTTATAAGGGGGCGCATTTTATATTTTACCAAATTAATAAGTAAGAGATTCAATCGCTGTTGTATCGTTATCGTCGAGTGGATATGTTTTCTCTGAAAAGTTTTACACAAAACACTTTTTGGCAGGCGACGATTGATTTTAGTGAATTCGATTCATTTTGCCAGGACTGTTTTAAAACCTTGATTCTGAGTGCACGCTGATGACAAAGATGGATGGAACGCCGACGATTCACGACGTGGCTCGAGAGGCGAATGTTTCTGTTATGACGGTCTCGAGGTCGCTTAACGAGCCGGAAAAAGTTGCCTCGAAAACTCTCAAGAGAATCAAACAAGTAATAGATGAACTCGGTTACCAACCGAGCCATGTGGCACGTTCGCTCGTCAAGAGGAAAACCAATACCATCGGCATAGTCATGCCGGACATAAGGAATACTTTTTTTAACAGTTGGTTCCGTTCAGTCGAGGATTATGCGAACAAGCTGGGCTATGCCACAATTCTTTTATGCAACACCGACGAAAATTCAGATAGCGAGATTAAGTTTATCAAGTCGTTCCAATCTCACAGGGTGGATGGAATTATAATTGTACCTCACTCAGATGAGTCTATCAGATATCTGGCCGGTAGCGGAATGAATTTCGTCCTCGTTGACAGGATGTGCCCTGAGATCGAATCGGATTTCGTGGTAACCGACCATTATGATGGGGCTTTTAGATTGACGAACTATCTTATCAGACTCGGCCACAAAAGAATCGGAGTACTAAGAGGAGCGGGGGTTCTCTTTCCCGACATGGAAAGGTACGCCGGATTTTACGACGCCATGAGAGCGAACAAGATTGCAGTTCCTCGCGATCTCATTCGCAATTGTGAATTCCATGAAGCAGAAGCTTATGATGTCGTTTTGGAAATGCTGGGCAGGAAGCATCGTCCGACTGCTCTTTTTTCATTCAACTGTCTGATGACTTCGGGTGCGATCAGAGCCATACAAAAAATGAAGATAACAATCCCTGATGATATTTCATTGGCGGGTTATGACGAGATTTCAGGGTACGATATTTTTGAACCGAAAATCACTCACGTTTTGCAGCCGATTGAGAAATTAGGACAGATCGCCGTAAAAGTGCTCGTAAGTAGGATCGAGTTCCCGGATCACGATAGAAAATGCAAGACATTTTTGAAACCGAAATTAATCATAGGTAACTCATGCGGGAGAATAGTGTAGATCTCCATGACACATGTTAGGTTTCTCAATCCGAATCGGGGGAATTGAATCATGATCCGAATTTTTTTGTTGAAACTATACTTATTCCCGGTTATTATTGTTTGAGCAAATATGCGTTATAATGAATATTCCTTCAAACGGTTCAATTTGGAAATCATATTCGTCATCATAATTCAGGTAGCAGGGGGGAAAAATGCAGACTGGTGATCATAGGCTGCTCAAAAGCATAAACGTGCGTCTCGTTCTTAATCTGGTAAGATTGAATAAGGTTATATCGAGTTCAGACCTCGCCCGCATTACAGGCATGCAGCCTTCCACGATATTCAATATCTTGAGAGAGCTAACGGCAAATTCCCACGTGCTGAATCTAGGAAAAGGAGATTCGACAGACAGGGGAGGGAAAAGGCCCTACCTATGGAGCTTAAATAAAGAAGCGGCCTATGCAATCGGTATCGATATCGAAATCGGGCAGCTTACCACAGTCGTACTTGACTTTAGCTCGGAAATTGTTCACAAGAAGGTCAAGAAAATCGAAACTTCGGAGACCCTCACTGAGCTGGTGCGTCAGATAGTCGAAGCAGTCGATGAGATCATTGTGGAGTCGCACATCGATTCGCACAAAATTCTTGGAGTGGGCGTTGCAGTTGCCGGCATAGTGGACAGCGATGCCGGTGTAGTTGTTATGACCGACGTGCTGCCGGAAGTAAATGTCCCCATGCTTGAGGCTATGAAGGAAGTCTTCAAATTCCCTGTGTTCGTCGAAAACAACGCGAATGCTTCGGTAGTAGGTGAAAAGTGGATTGGTGTTGCGAGAGATAGCAAGAATTGCCTGAATGTATTAGTAGAATTTGATAAAGGTGTCAGCGGTCTCGGCATTGGACTTTTACTGAATGAGGAATTGTATCGTGGCTCATCATACTCTGCGGGCGAGATAAATATTGCGATGCCGGATTTGCATGAGGTTCTCCTGAACGTGAGGCCCCATCTTGCTGAGGGACAGGTGTTGAAGAAGTATGACGCTTCTCCGCAGGAACTTGAAATAAGTACGATGATCGATGCTGCAAAACGAGACGATGAAGTTGCGATTTCTTTTTTTCAAAGGCTTGGCTACCAGATAGGAAAGAACATTAGCCGGGTAGTGGCCGCATTCAACCCCGATATGCTTATCCTATCGGGTGACGTAGCTGAAGTGGGGGATCTGATGATTGCTCCAGTGAAAAGCGTCATAGATATGGATTTACTCTCAGTATCGAGCGAAGCATTAAAGACAGTCACGAGTTCGCAGGGGCATTACTCGGTTGCTATTGGAGCCGCGTCTTTAGTCTTAAGCGATTACTTTAAGGTTCCCAATGTCCGTCTGGTAAACGGCCGGGAAGACCTGGATGAAGTAGGCTCTTAGGTATATTCTGATTTTTTTCTTTGTCATTCACCCCTGAATTAACCCAGCCTTCATTTGGAATAAAGATGGTATATTTTTGTTCCGAAAAAAGTCACGCCTGTTACCGCTAACATGCGCCGTGTCGTTGGGCCATGCCTCGTGTTGGCATCAAAATGCGCGTTTTTTTGCGGGGTAATACCGGAAGAATATTTTGGCGATAGTATATTTTTCTTGACAATAAACAAACTACGCATTAACTTGCATGAGTGATTACGACAGCAGGCAATCATAAGTAGGAGGTTCCATCTCATGACAATGATACAGCATCTAAGGTTGTTTCTCACTGTTCTCTTGAACGTTGTCTTAGTCTCATCTGCGATTTGTCAGACGGCAGGCAAGATTACTGGCAAAGTTCAAGACGCCGCCTCTGGTGATCCGCTGCCAGGTGCTAATGTCCTCCTTTTAGGAACGAGCATGGGGGCGTCAACAGATCTGAACGGAAATTATCAGATACGTAATATTCCAGCGGGATCTTACTCCGTACGTGTGACATATATAGGCTACGACCCATTGAATATTACCGTACAGATGGAGGGTGGATTGGACCTAGCTCAAAACTTCAAGCTGCAGGCAGTGGCGCTTAAAGGCCAAGAGGTCGTAGTCACGGCTCAGGCGAGCGGACAAAACGCAGCAATCAATCAGCAACTGTCCTCAATGCAGATTACGAACGTGGTTTCTGCTGCTCGGATTCAGGAACTCCCGGACGCCAACGCCGCCGAGTCAGTCGCAAGGCTCCCGGGTGTATCTGTCCTTAGAACAGGCGGAGAAGCGGATCAGGTGGTCATACGCGGGCTCGCGCCGAAGTATAATCAGATTACAATTAATGGTGTCCAGATGGCTGGCTCAGACCCTAATGATAGAAGCGTGGATTTGAGCATGATATCTTCCTCGTCTCTTAACGGGGAAGAGGTAACCAAAACAATTACGCCCGATGTGGACGCAAATGTCCTTGGAGGTGTCGTGAACTTTGACCTGCGGGAGGCTAGCACCGATAATCAAGGAATTCCAAAGTTTGGGCTCACCCTGCAGGGAGGTTATAATGGATTATCAGACGTGTATAACAGGCTGAACAATTACGTGTATGTTGGATCTGCGGACGACAGATTTCTTGACGGCCGGCTGGGTGTCTTCGCACAAGCATCGTATGAGAGAAGGAACCTCTCCGACAACGAATTGGGAGCAGCATATGGCAAGGGCGGCACAGACCCCAATCCTTATCTGGATACCGATATCTTTATGACACAGAGTGTGACCATCGATGATGTTACTAGAGACAGGCGTCGGGGAAACGGCGTCCTGACTGTCGACTACGATCTCCCTGAAGGGAAGATAATTCTCTCCAACTTCGTCAGCAGTGGCGTCACAGTTACGGATAATCGTCAACAATTTTATAATGTGGAAGTCGGGCCCGTCCAGGATTTCAATGCTATTAGAACGAATAGTACTTTGAATACAGTCACCAATCTTCTCACCGTCGAACATCAGGCAGGGCTTTTCCACGTGAAGGCTACTCTCTCTCACGCTTATTCAGAAACGCGAGATCCTGGTGATTGGCAGGTCAACTTCATTAATGGTACTGATGGCACGCCCAGTTCACTTCTGCTTGGAACTAACGTCGATCCAAAAGACATAGTAAAATCTGCCAACAACGCTCTTGGAGGCGATACCACTAGATTGTACACCGTCCAAACTCAATACACTTTTACACGGGAGCGGAACTACACGGCCGCTCTAGATCTAGACACGCATGTGAGGTTCTCTGACGATATCACGTCGGTTTTTAAGGTCGGCGGCAAGTTCCAGTATCAGGCGCGCTCTTACAACACTGATTACATCGACGGGGAGTCATTCACTTACGCGAGCGGAGCGGGTATAGTGGATTCCCTGAAATCATCGTTCCCCTCACTGCAAACAACTTCCGACGGCAACTCCATTCGGATGGCGGGGCCTGTCTTAGATCCAAATTACAATTACGGGACGTTCCTTGGCGGCGATTACCAGATGGTTCACTCCCTCAACTTCAACTTCCTGCAATCTATGGTTAATTACTTGAACGGCCATCTGAAACAAATCGGCCAAAACATCAATTACAACTATGATATCGGTAATTCTGAACAAAGTGATTATTCAGGACAGGAGGAGATAAGTGCAGCCTACGCAATGGCAACCGTGAACCTAGGGCCAACCCTTTCTGTCATACCAGGCGTTCGATGGCAGCAACTCAGAACAGATTACGTGGCGCTACAGGGAGCAAGAGGCCCGAATCCCTATAGCCAGTACACCAGCAGGCCGGACACTGTTATCGCTTACCACCCTTATTGGCTCCCCGATGCGCTTCTTCGATATAGGCCGTTCGATTGGCTGGATGTGCGCCTTGCTTACACAAACACCGTGTCATACCCGGACTATGCAGCCCTTGCTCCCATCATAGTTGTTAACCAGACGGCAAACACTATCCAATGGAACGGATTTAATCTTAATCCCCAGCGATCCACGAATTACGATGTCGAACTTTCCTTGTATAATAATACAATCGGACTATTTACTGCGGGAGGATTCCTGAAGCAGATAACAGACTTGATCTATCAGTACCAATTTAAACCTAATACAGTGGCCATGCTGGCCCAGTATTACCCCGCGTGGCTTCCCCGTCCGACAGCAATAGGTCCCACCGTTTCGGAGTACGTGAACAACCCATACAGGGTCAACGATTACGGGATGGAGCTTGAGTGGCAAACGCATTTCTGGTATTTGCCCGGCCCCCTTACGGGACTTGTGTTGAATGTAAATTTCACTCACATCTTCTCAAAAGCCTCATATCCGGCATCCTATACCACAAACATCCGGACCGGAGCTTTTGTGGATACGTCATACTATGCACCTCTTCTCTATCAGCCCGATGATATTCTCAACCTGACGATTGGGTACGACTTCATGGGATTCTCCATCCGTGTATCTTCTATCTATTCATCCAAAATTTTTACTCAACCTGAACTTGAACCGGTCCTGAGGGCGTACACTTCTGCGTACAGCCGGTGGGATATCGCAGCGAAGCAGGATTTGCCTTTTCCGGGACTGCAAATGTATTGCAGTCTAGATAATGTCAATGGTGCGAACGATGTCAGTGAGATTTCTTCCCCGATAGCTGTGCCACAAAGTGAACAAAGCTACGGCTACAGGGCGGAACTGGGACTTCGCTACAAATTTTAAACAAGATGCGAAAGCAGATCTATGTTTTTATTTGGAGTGTTCAATGTAAGCTTAGTGGGATCACAAAATCACCGTTCGGCGATCGAAAGGAGGCGGTACGAGGCACGAATGATTTTTTTCCGAAGTATTACCATTTTCGAAAATGGCATGAACGAAAATGGGAACTTAACAATAAAACCTAATCCATTAAAGGAGAAACAGGATGAAACGATTTACCTACTTAGCACTCTTCTTGGTGCTGGGAGTTCTATTTACCTTGCGGGGTCAGTCCTTCGCGCAGGGTAATGATACGCTCGTCATTTATGCGACGCCGATAACAATCTCACTTGACAGTGTCATCAACCATGATCAAGCTCAGGCCACCCATCATCACGTGTATGTTCTGGCCTCAGCGGACACTCCGTACGCATTTGTAAGCGGCGTAGTTGTGAATGATAACGTCACAATTGTCGGCAAGTTGGGAACAAACGGAAGGCCTCCATGTGTTGAACCTGATCCGTCGACGTCCCTCCCCACTGCGCACGACCATCTGTTTACCTTCACCAAGAACGGATCGGTAGTGATCCTCAAGAACCTTTACCTTCTCGGCATCGCCACCGACGGCTCGATCAATGAGGGCGACGGTTTTGGAGTTACTGTGAATGGAGATAGCATACACCTTATCGTGAACAACGTTGTGTTTGAACAGTGGAGCCAGTTTGCAATCAACTACTCCGGAAACTGGGATAAGCTCACCATCACCAATACTGAATTCAGAAATCTGGTCAATCCCGGGAGCGATTACACCGGCGAGGCGATCAGGTTTAGAAATGACCTCAACCGCGACCCGCAAGACTCTGTCGTCATTAAAGACTGCACCTTCTTGGGGATCAACGGATATGTGGCTTGCGTCGGAGTCACCGGGTACATCCGCCTTATCGACTTCGAACATAACACTGTCGTCGGTGTTTATAAGAACCCGTTCTTTTCGATGAACGCCACAAACTGGATCAACCAGCACAATATATACTATGCTGCTTATGCTGGTGGCATGGCAAATGGCGAATATCCCTGGTGGGATCGCATTTGGGCACCTGGCGCAGGCGCGGTCATAGATCTCGATACACTGAACAAACCGATAGCGGGCGCATTTGGAATAGACACCTCGGCCTCAAATTGGGTCTCAGTTGCCGAGGCGGCCAGAAACATCCAGATTAGTGACAATATCTACTTCATGCCGGCATCTATTACCAGCTACGTTACGGCGTGGGATGACACTGCTCATGGATTGGACAGCATCTACACCTGCGGATGGATTAATGCCTACACAGAAGCGATGTTTGCCAACCACTCTAATTTCCATGCAAATGGGAACCTCGTCGGAACCGACCCGGGTTATGGCGCGGGAATCATCGCGATGATAGGCGCGACCGGAACGACGGTTCCATCAGGTGATGGCATCGGATTACTGCCGTGGCTGATGGAGTCGAGAACTAGCGGCGATGTGGCAACCCAATTCTGGGGATACCAGCAGGCGATACCGGACTTCTCTAGCGGAAATTGGGAACCGACATGGCCCTTGCCCGAGGCAACCTCGAATGATCTGAAGTACTCCGCCTCGCTTACGGCAACCGACGGGCAGTACTATGGTGATACGAGATGGTTTGGTGTACCGCTTGGAGTTAAGCCGCTGCCACAATCTGTCCCTGCCGAGTTCCAATTGAGCAATAACTATCCGAACCCGTTCAACCCATCTACGAACATCAGCTTCACAGTTGACAATAATGGGCCGGCCAGTCTGAAGATTTACAATCTGCTTGGTCAGCTGGTGATGACGGTGTACGAGGGGAATGCTCAAGTGCATCAAGCATACAGTTTCAATGTAAACATGGATCGCTTTGCGAGCGGAGTGTATTTCTACACGCTACAGCAGGCAAGCAATTCAATCACTAAGAAGTTGCTTCTCCTTAAGTGATAAATCATTTGGGGACTGCATTTCCGATCTTATCGGGATGCAGTCTCCAAAGAGTTTTACATTTTATCATACGCTGAATGACAGAACTTTTAATTTGAAAACTATTCTTGTGCCGATGAGACAATTTTTGCAGAAAATCATCACTTGCTCATCAGTTTACGCCGCCATAACCGTTTGCATTTTTGGAAGTGCAACGTACGCCAGCGTAAAGGTTGTCGGATATTACACATCATGGAACGCTTCTACTCTACCATTTGACAAAATTGAATATTCAAATCTTACACACATTATAATTGCTTTTGGAACTCCCAATGCGGATGGTTCCATCAGCTTAGACACCGGGATACCATTTCCGCAATTAGTTAGCGCTGCTCATTCAGCCGGCACAAAAGTTCTTATCTCTCTCGGGGGCGCGGGCAGCGGGACGAGTTTTTCTTCAGCCACCAAGGATTCGGCCTTGCGGGCATCTCTTATCAAGAATGTCGTGAGTTTTCTGCAAGAAAATAATTATGACGGTGTAGACATCGATTGGGAAACTCCATCGGATTCAGCCGAAACCGCGCAACTAACTTCACTTATCAAGGAAATGCGGGCTGAGTTTACCCAGGTAGATTCTTCCTGGTTGATCACAATGGCAATCCCCGCCGGAAGTTACGGCGGCCAGTATATCGACATCAGAGGCCTTGTTGGTCTAGTCGATTGGTTCAACGTAATGTGCTATGACTTTGTAGGATCATGGTCGACATACGCCGGACATAACTCGCCCCTTTACCAAGCGCAAAATGATCCAAACCAGGCTGGCTCTGATTCAACCGCTGTGGTGTACTGGGTTTCAAGAGGATCGAGACAAATAAGTATACCGAGAAATAAATTGATACTAGGAATTCCTTTCTACTCTGTTCAGTTCAATGCCGCTGATTTGTATCAAAAGTTGACGAACACGACGACTTCAAATCCGTACTACGCGGATGTAATGAATGATCTCATCTCAGGATGGACTTACCATTGGGATAACATTTGCCAGGTACCCTATTTGACTAATATCGGTTCTGGTCAGTTTATTACCTTCGAAGATACGAATTCAGTTAAGCTGAAAGTTGAATATGCGCTGAGGCAGCAACTGGGTGGAATAATGATTTGGGAGCTTAGTCAAGATTTATATAATGGCAGCCAGTCTTTGCTTGAGACGATCGGCGGCACCGTAAGAGAGCTCACTTCGATTTCGCCAAGATCAACAGTCGCTTCCGATTACAGATTGTATGAAAACTATCCGAATCCCTTCAACCCAACGACGTCAATTATCTATCAGCTTTCCTCAAGCAGCTCCGTGACGCTGAAAGTCTACGATGTTCTTGGACGGGAAGTTAAAATTTTGGTAAATGAGGTTGAAGAGCCCGGAAGATATCGAGTTGAGTTTGATGCGAGCAATCTTTCCGGCGGGACATACTTTTATCGTTTGATGGCGGGAGATTTTTC
Organism: Candidatus Acidiferrales bacterium; assembly: GCA_035515795.1. Lineage (NCBI taxonomy): Bacteria > Pseudomonadati > Acidobacteriota > Terriglobia > Candidatus Acidiferrales > Candidatus Acidiferrales bacterium. The sequence goes on from DATJAY010000006.1 coordinate 18,527, forward strand.
GCAAACAAAAAAAATGTTACTGCTTAAGTAGTATTAAAAAATAGTTGGAGAAAAAATGCCAGGAGAACAAAATATTATGACCTTCGATTTCTTTGGCGCATATCATGGCTGATACCCGTGCAAACAAAATCACCCCTGCCTTTTGGGTGCCGACATTGTATTTTGCCGAAGGTCTTCCGTTTGTCACCATCAACGTGGTATCGGTCTTGATGTACAAGTCGATGAAAGTGCCCGATGCACAGATTGCCTTTTTCACGACGCTGGTAATTTTACCATGGACACTCAAGCCTTTCTGGGGACCGCTCCTCGAGATGTTTAAGACAAAAAAATATTTTGTTCTGGCAACGCAATTCATAGGAGGGGTCGGATTCGGATTACTCGCTCTTACTCTGAGACTTCCAAATTTTTTTCAATGGTCTCTTGTGCTCCTTGCCATAATTGCATTCAACGGATCGACCCATGATATTGCTGCAGACGGAGTGTATATAAATTCCCTCACTGAAAAAGAACAGGCCAAATACGTCGGTTGGCAGGGGGCGTTTTATAATGTGGCTAAAGTATTGTCTCAAGGCGCATTCGTGTATATCGCGGGAAGACTTGAAATTACCATCGGGGTTGTTCAGGCATGGATGCTTGTCATGGCTGTTTTCGGAGGAATCCTGATTTTGCTAAGTCTATATCACTCAAGGATGCTTCCTATTGGAGGAGAGGCGGGACAAGTCAAGACCGCACGGGAGACATTCGCAACCTTCTGGGATGTCGTGAAGACATTTTTTGGAAAAAGATACATCGCGTGGGGGATCGCATTCATTATTCTTTACCGGTTTGCCGAAGGACAGGCGATGAAAATTGTCCCGCTTTTCATGAGAGCAGATCGTGTCGCAGGCGGGCTCGGACTCTCAACTTCACAGATCGGAATCATCTATGGTTTTTTCCCGCCGGCGGCATTCATTCTCGGTTCGATGCTGGCAGGTTATTTTATATCAAAGAGAGGATTGAAGAAGTCGCTCGTTGTTCTGTGCACGTTCTTCAATATTCCGTTTGTTGTTTACTGTTTTTTATCCTTTATGCAGCCGACAGATCTGTTTACGGTCGGGACGGCTGTCGTGTTTGAATATTTTGGATACGGATTTGGCTTCGTCGGGCTTACACTTTATATGATGCAGCAAATTGCACCGGGAAAATACAAGATGGCACATTATGCTTTTGCAACAGGTGTGATGAATTTAGGTCTAATGATTCCTTCTGCTCTGAGCGGTTTTATCAGCGATTTTTTGGGTTATAAAAATTTTTTCTTATGGGTCATGGTTGCAACGATTCCATCTTTTCTCGTAGCGTGGCGCGTACCGTTCAGGGAGGTAGGGGCTGAAGCGTCAGCGGAGATTGCGACGGAACAGGTTTGCAGTTGAATTGAAAACTAAAATTGAGGACACAAGCTTTTGTGTCATTTCAGGAACTCTAAATGCGTTACGGCTATTTTGACGATAAAAATAGAGAATATGTCATCGAACGTCCGGATGTCCCCGTCTCATGGACGAATTATCTCGGCGTTAAAGATTACTGCACTGTAATTTCTCACAATGCCGGCGGTTATTCTTTTTATAAATCCACCGAGCATCATCGGATAACACGGTTTAGACAGAACGGGATCCCTCTAGACAGGCCGGGGCATTATGTTTATCTGCGTGATGATGAGACCGGAGAATACTGGTCGCTTTCATGGCAGCCCGTCGGCAAGGATCTAACCAAGGCGAAATATGTTTGCCGTCATGGATTATCGTACTCGAAATTCCAATGCGAATATCGGGATATTGAAGCGCACCAGCTTCTTTTTATTCCGCTGAAGGATGACGTGGAAATTTGGGATGTTAAAATAAGAAACATTGGCAAGAAACCGCGCAAGCTTAGTGTGTTTTCGTATCTTGAGTTCTCGTTCCATCATGTCGAGTTAGACAATCAAAATCTACAGATGAGTCTCTATGCGGCCGGCTCAAATTGCAGAGACGGTATTATCGAGTACGATTTCTTCTACGAACCATGGACTTATCATTTTTTCGCTTCGAATTTTGATCCCGATAGTTATGACTGCGTCAGAGATAAATTCATCGGCGATTACAGGACTGAAACAAATCCTCTTGCAGTCGAACGTGGTTCATGCGGGAATAGCAGCGAGCTTGGGGGGAACCACTGTGGATCACTTCATAAGAGATTGATCCTGGAACCCGGAGAAGACGCGCGATTAATATTTATGCTGGGTGTCGGATCGCGCGAAGAAAAAGGCCGGGAAATAAAAAGGAAATATTCTGATTTACAAAATGTCGACGCTGCTTTTGATGACCTGAAAAAATATTGGGATAAGAAAACTAAAGTTTTCCAGTGTAAAACACCGAATCAAGGCCTGAGCACGATGATCAACACCTGGACATTATATCAGGCGGAGACCTGCGTCGTATGGTCACGCTTCGCGTCGTTCATCGAAGTCGGTGGAAGAGTCGGGCTTGGTTATAGAGATACTTCACAGGATGTCATGGCTGTTCCACATACAAATCCTGATGAAGTCAAAAAGCGCATTATTGAACTTCTCTACGGTCAGGTGAGTTTAGGATATGGTCTGCACCTTTTCGACCCTGACGTCTTCAAACCGCAGGAAGATAAATTGCCCGGTGTCAAGCTGCCAACGGTGGTTCCGACTCCGAGCCCGGCATCGATCATACACGGAATGGAAGATGTTTGTTCCGATGATGCATTGTGGATCATAGCTTCTGTCTGCGAATATGTCATGGAGACCGGAGATATTGGATTCTTTGACAAAGTGATTCCATTTGCCGACAACGAGGAAGCAACCGTATATGAGCATCTTAAGCGCTCCTTGGATTTTACGGCGCAGCACACCGCACCGAATGGAATTTGTCTCGGCTTGCGTGCTGATTGGAACGATTGCCTGAATCTTGGCGGAGGTCAGAGCGCCATGGTGTCGTTTATGCATTTTTGGGCGATTAAATATTTTGTGGATGCTGCCAAATACCTTGGACGGGAAGATGACGTCAAGAAATATTCTAAGATGGCTGAGAATGTGCGTACGGCGATTGAACGTGAACTCTGGGATGGTGAATGGTACGCTCGCGGCGTCACAAAGGCAGGAATCAAGATCGGTGTGAAAGAAAATAAAGAGGGGAAAATCTTTCTCGAGAGCAATAGCTGGGCTGGACTATCGGGGGCCGCATCACCAGACCGTGCTCAAAGTGCCATGGATGCGGTCCATAAGTATCTTGCATCTCCGTATGGCATTCATCTTAATTGGCCCGTCTTCACGAAGCCGGATGATGATATCGGTTATATAACCCGCGTTTACCCGGGTATAAAAGAGAACGGATCCATTTTCAGTCATCCCAATCCATGGGCGATAATAGCCGAATGCAAATTAGGACGCGGCAATCTTGCAATGAGGTTATATGATGCATTGTTACCGTATAACCAGAACGATATCATAGAGATTCGAGAATCCGAGCCATATTCTTATTGCCAATTTGTGATTGGAAAGGATCACACGGCATACGGTAGAGCTCGCCATCCCTGGCTGACAGGAAGCGGCGGATGGAACTATACCGCCGTTACAAAATACATACTCGGGATTCGCCCTTCGTATGACGGGCTGATTGTCGATCCATGTGTTCCGTCAGATTGGAAAGAATTTGAAGTGCATCGTCAATGGCGCGGCGCCACCTACAATGTCAGAGTAAAAAATCCGGACGGGGTTCAAAAAGGGGTAAAGTCGTTAGAGTTAAATGGAAAAATTGTCAGCGGGCCGGTCCCTCAACAAAAAGCAGGTTCGGTAAATAAAGTGGAAGTTGTGATGGGGAAAGCAGCTCAAGTGAAGCCGCTGAAAAAAGATCTTGCATTTTCCGAAAAGAAACTGTGATAAGAACGGGAACGGGAATTATCATCGGACTCGTGGCGATGTTCTACGCCGCGAATGCTCAGACAAAAGAAATCGTTGCATATTATCCCGAATGGGGAGCGAAATATAACCGGTATTATGCGAAGGATATTGAAAAGAGAGGAGCCGCAAATAAGCTCACGGTTTTGATATACGCTTTCGCTGAGCCTGGTCCTGATTCCGCAGGAATCATAATCCCTCAATTCATGAACCCTTTTGAAGCGTACCAACGAACTTATTCTGCCGGCATGAGTATCGATGGTGAGGCTGATGACTCGACGCAACAGCTCCGGGGTCAATTTAACCAATTGAAAAAATTGAAAACTCGGCATCCGAATCTAAAGGTATTGATTTCCATTGGCGGCTGGGATGGATCTAAATATTTTTCAGATGCCATGGTAACTTCAAAGTCACGAGACGAATTTGCTGACGCGATAATTGATAGATACATTGTCGGAAATCTCCCGGTCGTGAACACTGCAGGTGGAAAAGGTGCGGCTTCAAATATTTTCGACGGCGTCGATATTGACTGGGAATATCCAATTGACGGAGGACTTCCTGACAACCATTGTAATCCTAATGACAAAGACAATCTTACCGCGTTCTATGCGTTGCTGCGGAAGAAATTTGATTCGATCGATCCCCATCTCATTATTACCGGCGCAGTTCCGTCATCGGAGAAATACGCCAGGCATTACAACATTAAAGATGACCAAAAGTACCTTAACTGGTACAACCTTATGACTTACGACTACGCCGGCGAATGGACGCAGACGACAAATCATCACGCTAATCTGCTTACCTCCATAAGAGATTATTCAGCAATTCCATCATCGATGGATAAGTCTGTTCACTTGTTTATTGATTCATTCGACGTGAATAGTCGAAAGATTGTCCCTGGTGCTGCTTTTTACGGTCATGGATGGAAGAATGTTGATCCGGCAAACGACGGCTTATATCAACATGGAGAAGGAATTACGCTGAGTGACAGCGAAGCCAACTCGCGAGACTATTCATACCGGCGTTCGTCGTTTCTCAGAGGGTTCGAATATCAATGGGACACGCTTGCAATGGCGCCATGGGTTTACAGTAAGAAAGACCGTGTGTTCTGGACTTTTGATGACGCGAAATCGATCGCGTTGAAATCCCGGTACGTTGATGCGTACCACCTTGGTGGAATCATGTGCTGGGAAATTAGCGGCGATGACTCCTCTGGTACTCTTATCGATGCGATGTATTCTGGTGAGATGGCCGACGTTAATATCGAGCACACCCACCTCTGCAAAGGTTTTCCATCAGTTGAATTATACTTAATGTCGAAGCACGATCAGTTTACCGAAGGTGCCAATATCGTCTTGAATACAAAAGTGATAGATCGGAAGGCACCGGTAGTTAAGGTGGAATTTTTCGTCGACGATAAATCTATCGGGTACGATGATGAAGCTCCATTTGATTGGGTCTGGTTTAAAGCCGGCCGTGGAAGACACAAAATCAAAGCTGTCGCAACGGATACTGCCGGGAACGAGCAGATGTCTAATGAAATTACTGTTATGATTAAGGATACTCAACGTTAAGATCGATGCTCGAACGATAACAACGGGTAAAAGACGTTTTGAGATGTTCCACAATTTAAATTTCGAAAAAGGATAATGAATAAAACTGTCTCCGAAGTCGAACAAAAAGCGTTAACCTTGTCGGGCGAAAAACTCTGCTATTCTCCAACCGAGAAAGTAGGGGTGATAGTTGTCGAAAATTTTCCGATGCTCGGCAAACTTACCGCCCTTAGGTTCATAGAATGGGTTCAACATAATCCGGGCGGCGTCGTTTCTCTTCCGACCGGGAAGACCCCAGAGCATTTCATAAAATGGGTGACGCAGTTTTTGGAGAATTGGACTGATCGCAAAGCCACAAAAGGACTTGAAGAAAATGGAATTGATCCCACACTTAAGCCGGATATTTCTTCCCTTCACTTTGTTCAGATAGACGAGTTTTACCCGATCAATCCTGAACAAGAAAACAGTTTTTTCCATTATGTGAACAAATTTTATATAAAAGGGTTCGGCTTTGATGAGAAAAAGGCGATGCTAATTGATTGCCGGGAAATTGGTTTGTTCAATGGAAAAAGGATGGAAGACGTTTGGCCCGATGACAAGGTAGATCTTACTTTGAGGTTTAGGCAGGCAAAAACAGGGCAGGAACGTGTTCAGCAAAAGGTGCTTGGAAACATCGATCAATGGTGCGCCGAGTATGAGGAAAAAATCCGCGGTCTTGGAGGCGTTGGATTTTTTTTGGGGGGAATTGGTCCGGACGGCCACATCGGCTTCAACATTCGCGGCTCAGACCTGAACTCAACGACACGGTTAACTCCGACAAATTATGAAACTCAAGCGGCGGCCGCGACCGACCTTGGAGGAATCGAAACCTCACGGAGCAGGCATGTCATTACAATCGGACTGAGTACGATAACATATAACCGTGAATGCACTGCGATAGTGATGGCGGCAGGCGAAGCTAAGGCACAGGTGGTAGCGGACGCGGTTCAGCACAGTAAACATGTCCGATATCCCGCAACTATTCTTCAATCTCTCCCGAATGCGAGGTTCTATTTGACGAGAGGCGCTGCGAAGTTACTACTTGAACGCCGGTATGAAAGAATCAGGTCGAAGGCGACACTATCAGACCAAGAACTTGAAGAAATCGTCATAGACCTCGCTGTCGAGAAAAGGAAACGCATTCATGACTTGAACAAGGACGACTTCGACGGGAACAGATTCGCGGCCGAGGCATTGCGGAGAAGATCCGAGGGAGTCGAAGCGATCGTCAATACCGTCGAGAGAAAGCTCGTACAAAGAATCGAGAGCGGAAGCAAATCTGAACTTAACACAGTATTCCTTCACACTGAGCCGCACCATGATGATATAATGCTAGGATACCTTGCTTATGTAGTCCGCCGTGCGCGAGACGCTTCTAATAAGCATACCTTTCTGACTTTAACAAGTGGATTTAATTCAGTCACGAATCATCACATGTTGGATCAGTTGAAGAATTTGAAGCACTTCCTCGATCATGGAACATTCGACAGACTTATCGAAGATAACTACTTTGAACCGGATGGTGATCACAAGAGGAACCGTGACGTGTGGCAGTACTTGGATGGCGTCGCCGAGGGCAGCTCGAGAACAAAACGGGAGGGCGAGGCAAGACGTCTTCTTAGGAACCTTGTTTCTCTGTTTGAAAACGAAAGTCTCAACAAAGTGATAAGCAGGATAGATGAGCTGATTAATTATTTCGCAGATCAATATCCAGGAGCAAAAGATCCTCCAAATATTCAGCAGCTAAAAGGAATGACACGCGAATGGGAGGCGGAATGTCTTTGGGGATATTTCGGTTTCAATTCTCCATCGATTTTACATGCGAGACTAGGTTTTTACAAAGGGGAAATGTTTACGGAGGAGCCTAAGATTGAAAGGGATGTGCTCCCGGTTTTGGAGATACTGCGGCAGGTGAAACCCGACATCGTAGGAGTCGCTTTAGACCCGGAGGCAAGCGGTCCCGACACACATTACAAGGTGCTTCAAATCCTGGCAGAAGCTCTTAAGATGCATGAAAAGGAATCCGGAAGAGATGATATAAAAGTGATCGGATATAGAAACATATGGTACAAGTTCCATCCCGCGGAGGCAAACGTTTACGTTCCTGTATCATTGAATATGTTTGCCGTGATGAGCAACTCGTTCATGAACGCCTTCGCATCTCAACGCGATGCATCGTTTCCAAGCTACGAGCTTGATGGCCCTTTCTCCGAACTCGCCCAGAAGATACAAGTTGAGCAGTATCAAAAGTTGAAGGTCTGTCTCGGTCGAGAATTCTTCAATGAGCATCCGAGTCCATTGATCAGGGCGACCCGCGGGTTCGTGTTCGTACGTTCCATGACCCTCCATGAATTTTATCAGACATGCATGGAATTGAGGAAGACGACGGAAAATCTCTAGTGAAATTATATGTTAATGTTTGTTCTCTGCAATTGATCGATGATTCATGAAAAATAATGTTATTCGTCAACCTATTCAATTTTACGCACCCCACTATCCTCAAGAGGTTTTCAGATACTGAATTCGAGTCTTTTCGGGTATGCTGATCCAAAATTCAATTCAAATCTGACAGGCTGAGGGCTCCTTAAGGCTTAAGAAACACAAATCTCGTCACCCACATATATTTCCACTTAACAAAAACATTCTAAATAACTCCGCAAACTTCTCATAATTAAAAGTGCTCTCCAGCCGGCGTTGGCCAATTTGGGCGAATTTCGTTGGGTAAAGAGAAAAAATTTTGACTTGCTTTTATCGAAACTTTTTGTTAAAAACAAACACCTGCGTGGAGAGGCTAAATGGGGCACATAGATGTTGAGAATTCGGGAGGAGTATGAGAGAATTAGTGATACTGGTTAGGTCAAGAACTCTGGAGGGGTTTCTTTCTTTTGTAGTTCTTTTGTTCGTTGCCTCTCCATTGTATTCTCAGACGACAAGCAAGATTTCCGGCAAAATCACCGACGCCGTGACTGGCGAACCCCTGCCTGGCGCCAACATACTTTTGGTGGGTACTAGTCTTGGGGCAGCAACGGATCTAGGCGGCAACTTCACAATCCAAGGAGTACCCGTTGGTTCTTACACGATCCGGACCACCTACATCGGATACAATCCCAGGGAAACTCAGATCCAATTGGATAGTGGTACACCTCTAAACATTACCATTAGATTGCAGCCAGTAGCGGTTCAGGGAAAAGAAGTCGTAGTAACCGCGCAAGCAAGCGGGCAGAACGCCGCGATTAATCAGCAATTGTCATCTATGCAGATTACAAATGTTGTCTCGGCAGCCAAGATTCAGGAGCTGCCTGACGCAAATGCCGCGGAATCGGTCGGGAGATTGCCTGGCGTTTCGCTGATCAGAGAGGGTGGTGAAGGTTCGCAGGTCGTGATTCGCGGCCTCTCTCCTCAGTACAATCAAGTGACCATCGATGGTGTGGAAATGGCAAGTGATGTCGCATCCAATAATAATATAGTTTCCACCGATCCAAGTCAGCAGGATGCGACAGAATCCATCATGGGTGATAGAGGGATCGACTTAAGCATGATCTCATCGAATAGCCTTGGAGGAATTGAGGTAATAAAAGCTATCACCCCCGACATGGATGCTGCAGTACTGGGAGGGGTTGTGAATTTTGACATGAGGAAGGCTTCCTTGAGTTCACATGATCTGCTGCCGAATTTCAACGTCCTTGCGCAAGGTGCTTACGACCAGTTAAAGGATACGCGGAACGACTACAAGTTTGTTGCTTCGGCCGAGAATCGTTATCTCGATAACAGCTTTGGTATTTTCCTCGAGGGATCTGCTGAGAGACGCAACCTCAGTGACAATGAACTGGGTACGAGCTATCAATTGTTAGATAAGAGTCATGGAGATGCGGGAATACCGGAGCTGACCACATTGACGCTCCAGGATGCATTCAGGATCCGCAATCGCTATAACGGTACTCTGGTTATGGATTACCAGAGCGGCGGCACGAGCATAGGGCTGATGAACTTCCTCAGCTCAAGTGATACCAAGGCCACTTACCGAAGTGAGTCAGCGTACCCTCTCGCTGCATCTGGGGTGGGACAACTCTACTATGGTCTGGAGGAGACTGATACGAAGTTGAACGTTATGACCAATCTGCTCAGTGTGAAGACATCAATCCCGTTCTTCCAAATGGACCTGAGATTGTCTCATTCATATTCGCAAACGGAGGATCCCAATGATGCGACCTTTAGTTTTTATCAGGATCAGGCCGGGTTCTCGGGAGGAGTTGGGCAAGCCATATCTAAGAATCCCCCTGATGTGATTGCGTCCTACATCCAACCTAACGACACCACTGCGATACTGGACAATATTAACAACGGTTACTCGCTAACAAAAGAACGCGTTTATCAGGCAAAACTCGACTTAGATCATGATTTCAATCTCTCTGACTTCGTTTCTGCCAAGCTGAAATTCGGCGGTATGTACCAATACAGGATCCGCTCGTACGATTACAATCAAAGAAACGGGTCGACCAGATTCGATGGTGGGCAGGCTGTGCTCACTGATTTCACGAGGAAGTATCCCAGTCTGTCTATGAATGGAGGTCTGAACCTGAGCAATTTTGTTTATAATGGATATAGCTACGGGAATTTTCTGAACGGTCAGTACACCTTGGCGTACCCCCTAAACGACCAGCTGATGTCAGACCTGGTTTCCATCGCAATGATCAGCGAGCACCCCGGCACCGTGTACCAGGGCGGCTACATGGAGAACAAACTGGAGTCAATGATAAATGATTATTCAGGTAACGAAAAAAGAAGTGCGGCATACGGAATGCTAACTATAAATCTCGGTGACCAGATCACAGTTCTGCCAGGTGTTCGGTATCAGAATCTCTCGACGGACTATACGGCACCACAAGCGCTGTTCAGCAGTAGCGACCCGGGATACACGATCGCGAAAGGTCGCACTGCTATTGATACTGCCGTGACCGAATCTCACGGCTATGTTCTTCCTATGGGGCATCTCATTTATAAGCCGCTTGACTGGCTACAGGTCCATTTTGCATACACTAACACCATTAACTACCCCGATTATAGCACGATCACTCCTCGATTTTATGTCGGGACGAATTTCATCTCCTATAATAATTCTCGTCTTAGCCCGGCCACTTCCGAGAACTTCGACCTTGTTCTGTCTGTATTCAACAACGATATCGGACTGTTGTCTGTGGACGGATTCACAAAGCGTATCCAGGATTTGATTTTCTACTTGCACGGATACGTCAAGTACGCTGATCTAAATAACTTCCCTGATGTTCAGCGAAGCGCCAACCCGAGTGTCGTTTACGAATTTACTACTTACACAAATAGTCCTATCCCCGTCAACGTGAAGGGAATCGAGACCGACTGGCAGACACATTTCTGGTATCTGCCCGGACCGCTGTCGGGACTTATTCTCAGCGTGAACTATACGCATATATTCTCCAACGCTACTTATCCCAAAGACACGTTGGCAGTCGTTTACGATGAGAATGGACTAGCCCAGAAGACTGTAGTCAATACTCCTTACACTGCACGTCTTCTCAACCAGCCCGACGATATCCTCAATCTAGCAGTTGGTTATGATTACAGAGGGTTCTCGGCGAGAGTATCCGTGATTTATCAAAACAACGTTTTCAAGCAGCCTGCCTTCTGGCTCCAGGAGAGGGTGATTTCAGCCGCATTCACGCGCTGGGACGTTTCGTTAAAACAGGACCTTCCATGGTCTGGACTCCAACTCTACTTGAATCTCAACAACGTTACAAGTGCCAACGACGTCAGCATTAATGAAAAGACAAGTTACCCGGCGTCGGAGCAACGATACGGCTCCGAAGCAGAGCTGGGGTTTCGTCTTAAGTTGTAGATAGAGAGTAAATCGATGATCGAATTTGGATCCCAATCTCGTCGAGGAGGTGATGGAAAGATATCAGACTCTGCTTTGCTGCGCACAGCAATTGTGCATATGGATTTTTCCAAAGAATTCGTTTTTATCTAATAACCTAAAGGAGAAACACATGAAGAGACTGTCATGGTTTGTTATTTCAGTAGTTATGGCATTCATTGCCGTAGCGACACAGGTGTATGCCCAGACGCCAGACACCCTTGTCATCGCGCCGCTTCCCCCTGGAAATATCAACACTGTAATCAACAGTGACACTCTTGCCGGAGGAGTGAGAGCACATCCGAAGCGCGTTTACGTGCTGCGACATGGTGTCGTCTATCAGGTAAGTGAACCGATGGTGATCAACGGTTCGATCACGATCGTTGGAAATGACACGACGGCGGGACTTCGTCCCCCTGTCCTTGCACCGACGATCCTGCCCGATAACTCATCGGTGGATCATTACTTTGATCTGAACGGTAAGGGCGGCGTCGTTACCATCGAGGACGTATACATGACCAACTTCCGCGCGGACACGCTTGTGACCGGATGGAATGATTGTATTCGCCAGAACGCGGATAGCGTCAAACTCACATTAATCGGCGACGTGTTCGAAGGATGGAATCACACTGCGCTATCGATTGGCGCCCAATGGAATAAGATGCTTGTGGAGGATTGTGTTTTCAGAAATGAAATACATCCCTCTGCGTATTTTGGCGGCGGAGCGATGCTTTCGGCCTATACGAACAACTTCGACACGGTCATATTTGTGAACAACACCTTCTTCTGCAATAATTCGTATCTCTGGTCCATCCGTGGGTATTGTCCCAACCCCATTTTCTCACATAACACGGTCGTTTATGGAACAGTAAATCCATTCCTCACCCGACAGATGCAGAACATGCGGTGCGACAATAACGTTTTCTACTCATTGAACGCCTACGGTGGAGTTCCTGAAGACGTGATAAATGGAACATTCCTGAATTTCCCCGACACTACATCAAGCGGTATCATCATGTTGAGGCAACAAGACAGCACGAGTTCGTGGCATACGATGTGGAGTAGTGCCTTGGGCGGCGGCCCCATAACAGGACCTCAGTATTTCATTGGTACCGGCGGTACAGGCAATGCAACTGTCACTGCGGCGATGGTCGATCCTACAAAGAGCTTCATTGATATTCGGAATAATGACTATTTCTTGCCCCAGAACTACCTTGATTACTTAACACACTACAATGATACCGTAACGACGAAAGACAGCGTCGACATGCCGGATGGCAGCAAGGTGTTCAGGCCGAGGACACTTGCCAAACCAACATGGATAACTGATTATACGAAGTATACGTTGGGCGTATTGATTGGTGAGGGCGCTCACGTGGATACATCGGGTACCATGTATGTGGATCCGGGATTTGGCACCACGGTCCAGAACCAGCTAGGAAGCCTCATTAATTACTTAAACAAGATCGCTCTCAACTTCGGTCCTGATACCTCCTGGTACTTCTACCCGACGAGCGGAGCCCTTTATCCTCCCACTTGGCCGCTGCCGGAAAATCTTGCTTACACCAACACTAGCTTGCAGCATGCTGGTACAGATGACTATGCCCTGGGTGATCTGAATTGGTTCCCGACTCAAAAGGCGGCATGGTTGGCTGCAGGTGGACTTGCACTCGGAGTACACAAGACGCCAGATGTATTGCCCGTCAAGTTTGACCTGAGCAACAACTATCCGAATCCATTCAATCCGTCGACAAACATCAGAGTTAGTCTGGTCAAGAATGGCTTGATGAGTCTGAAGATATATAATGTCCTTGGTCAACTTGTGAAAGTTGTAGACGAAGGCTATAAGCAGGCTGGCACGTATGATTACAACGTCAGCATGGATCAATTTGCGAGCGGACTCTACTTCTACACATTGCAGCAAGGTGGAAACTCGTTGACGAAGAAAATGATTCTTCTCAAATAGTCTAGCTCTCCTTCTGTTTGGTTCCGGGACTGCTGGCCACGGGTCGGCAGTCCCGGTTAATTTATCTTGTAGGAGTCTTATAGCTGTAGTCATGATTTCGAAATGTCAAACCTAATTGCATTACGCGGTTTCAGCCGGAGAAAAGTTCGCGGAAGAATTGCCATGAGTCTCGGCATTGCGGCTCTAGTTGTTCCCTCATTCATTGTCACTCCAACGATCGCAGCGGCGAACTCGAACATAGGTGGTAACGTGAGGGATGCCCAAACTCACGAACCGCTTCCCGGGGCAAACGTTATATTGGTAGGCACCAGCATTGGCGCCTCGAGTGATTTGAATGGTCGATATGTGATCCGGGACGTACCGTCAGGGACGTATCTGCTTCGTGCGACTTATATCGGCTATCGCTCGCTCGAGCAACGTGTCGAAGTGAATGAAAATGCGAATGTTCCTCTGGATTTTGCACTTGAACCTGTGGGTGTACAGGGGCAGACTGTGGTGGTCACCGCACAGGCGAGCGGTCAGAACGCCGCAATTAACCAGCAGCTTTCCTCGACACGAATCACCAACGTCGTATCGGCGGCCAAGATTCAAGAGCTGCCTGATGCCAATGCCGCAGAGTCAGTCGGAAGACTGCCGGGCATCTTCCTCGTCAGGGAAGGGGGAGAAGCAACCCAAGTTATCATTCGTGGTCTCGCTCCCAAATATAACCAGATCATGATTGACGGAGTCGAAATGGCTCCAACTGATGCGGGAGATCGTGGTACAGACTTGAGCATGATCTCTTCAAGCATGGTTGAAGGCATCGAAGTCACTAAAGCTATTACGCCGGATATGGATGCGGCGGTGCTTGGCGGCATAGTGAACTTCGATTTGAGAGAGGCACAGCCGAACGAATCGGGGCACTGGCTCAATTTACTGGCGCAAGACAGTTACGACAACCTCGAGAATACCTATGGAGATTACAAGGTTGTCGGAAGTATAGAGCATCGGTTTCTTGAACAGCGATTGGGTGTTTTCGCAGAAGTGGACATAGAGAAACGAAATTTGACATCTAATGAATTGGGAGCAGGTTATTCGCATAATGCCCCGTCCCTCGATAAGCCGTTTCCAATATATCTCAGCAGTCTGAATCTTAACGACGTGTTGAGAGATAGAAATCGCTATGGTGGCACAGTCACATTAGACTACAAACTGCCCGACGGAAAAATCGACCTGATGAATTTTTTCAGTTCCAGCGAAACAAAAATTCAAAATCGTGGCGAATCTTACGGATTATACACCAGCGACTACCATTCTTATTCGATTACTGATTCAAGAAATTTGTTGGGCGTGATCACGAATCTTGTTGAATTCGAAAATTCGTTTCCGCTGTTCACCGTTGATGCAAAACTCTCCCATTCATATTCAGAAAACAGAGACCCGGATGATTTGTCCGCAAACTTCTTTCAAAACAATGTTGGATTGAATCACCAGAACTATTGGACTTTAAATCCACAGCTGATTCCGCCTTTGTCTAAAGACAGTCTTGCTGCTACCTTTTTTCAGGGGTTCAGTAATTCCGACAATTTTGCCAGGGATAGAGCAATCACAGGCTCTCTTGATTTTCAATCGAACATCAACTTCAGCAATGAGATTACAAGTACATTAAAGTTTGGGGGAAAATTTCAGTATAGGGAAAGATCATATTACTATCACGAAGCAGACGGGGCATTGATAGTCAGCGGTTCCGATATCGGGAAAGCAATTCTTGCTGCATTCCCGTGGATGGCACCGAGTGTGTCAAATCCGGAATACTTGCCGATAACTCTCTTCGAAGACTCAAGTTTCAAGTATGGGAAATTTCTTGGCGGAGATTATCCGATGAAAGTCCCGGTGAATATAAATCTGATGCGTCAGGTTCTCAGTCTTGTTGAGAATTACGCCCTGACTCACAATATTTCTGATTCGTGGGCCCCGAACGCCGTCCAGTCTGCCACGAACAACTACTCTGGACATGAGGACGAGAGTGCGGCCTACGTGATGGTCACGACGAATTTCGGTCAGCAGTTTTCACTTGTACCAGGCGTTCGGTATCAGGTGCTGCAAACAACCTACACTGCCCCGAGGGGAGTTGAACAGGGCGTTTCGAGCAGGACTTATGCATACACCGATACAACCATGGTTGAATCACATGGTTTCTGGCTTCCCATGGTTCACCTTATTTACAGACCCCTTACCTGGCTTCAAGCGCATCTAGCTTATACGAATACATTAACATATCCCGACTACAACACAATTACACCGAGAATCGATGTGCCGACCGGAGGCGGCACAATAGTCTGGAACAACTACGCTTTGAAACCCGCAAGCTCTGCAAACTACGATGCTGTCTTGTCGTTTTATGATAACAGCATTGGACTGTTCAGCGTGGATGGCTTTTTGAAGCATATTGATAACCTGATATTCCCGACAGGGACTCGATATGTTATTGACCCGGCACAGTATCCGGGAATTCCGAGCAGCTCAGCCGGTGCTGCGATAAGTACCTACATAAACAATCCCTATCCTGTAAACTTGTGGGGGGTGGAAGTCGATTGGCAAACTCATTTTTGGTACCTCCCGGATCCCCTTTCCGGATTGGTGTTCAGTTTCAACTACACGCATATCTTCTCCGGTGCCAAATACCCGAGGACAGTGGTCAACACTCAGTATTTGAATGTTCCACCTTACGTCATAACCACTTACGATAACACGTTTTATTCTGACCGACTCATTGACCAGCCAAATGACGTAGTCAACGTGGAAGCGGGATATGATTACAAAGGTTTTTCGACTCGTGTCTCCGTGATATCTCAGTCTAACGATTTTGTGGGACAGAGTTTCTATCCACCGGAAAATGTAAATACAACCGAGTATTTGAGATGGGACCTTTCTATGAAACAGGATTTGCCTTGGTTTGGGACTCAGATATTCTTTGATCTTAACAATATCAATAGTGCGCGCGAAGTGAGTGTTCTTCAAGGCACCGGGTTCCCGGAGGCCGAACAGCATTATGGCATGACTGCCGACATCGGCGTCAGGTGGAAATTATGATATGGAACCTCGAAAGACGGGGAAATTATTTCCCCGGGCAGAATTATTCAACCGAGAATTTCAAAAGAAGATAGAGGAGAGAACAAAGGACAGATTCAAGGTTTTAACAAGATGCACTATGATTTCTAGTGCGTATTGTTAATTGAAGATTCACAAATTTATTCACAATTAATCGAATGGAGGATCTTTATGAAAGCTATTCGTACCATCTTGCTGGTTGCACTGGTGGTAAGTTTCGGCGGTGCCTTTGGCCGGGCCTTTGCTCAAGCGCCGGACACTATATGGGTTGCCGCCTCGCCGGCAGGCAACATTAATGACTTTATACAAGGTGACACGCTGGGAAACGGCAGCAGAGCTCATCCAAACGCCGTGTATAAATTGTATATGGATTCCATTTACTATTACACCGGCACGATAAACGTGAGTTTTCCCTTGGCAATCATTGCCGACACCGGATCATCGCACCGGCCCCCCATAATTGCGCCGGCTATTCTTCAGGACAACTCCTCACCGAGTACCCTTTTTAATGTTCTGTCCGGCGCACGAAGCTTCACATTCAAGAATATTTATTCGACCGGCGTTCGGCCGGATCAGAAGGTCAACAATAATTACAGTAACTTCGTAAATATTGTTGGCGATAGCACGAGGTTCGTATTTGACAATTGTGTATTTGACAATCTGGTCGGCGCAGCGATCGTCGTGGGAAGCGGCAATTACAACAAATTCTTCATGACGAATTGTGTCTTCAGGAATATGATACCGTATACACAATATTTTTACGGGCAGGCTTTCCTTTCCGGAGGAGGTGCGCCGACTGATACGGTGGAAATGATTAACAATACCTTTTTCTGCATTAACGCCTACGCCGATGCGAACGTGTACTACAATACCTATACTCGTTTTGAGCATAACACGGTATTTCTGACTGCGGTAAATCCGTTGAACGACTTTGTGATGACAAATGCAGTTTACAAGAACAATATCTTTTATGGTACAGCCGAGGAAGCTCAGACACAAAATGAAATACTCGGTGACTATCAAGACGATACTCCGTACGGGACTTCAACATTCAGCTTCGATTCGTTGAATGTATATTTGCCGGTTGCCACTCTGGGTCTGAGTGAAGGAGCGCGAAAGATCCTCGTCGAGAACAACAGCGTCTTCTGGTCTCAGACGGTAAGGAATTTCTGGGCAACTCCGCTCATGGATACTCTGGTGCCGCCTTATGTTTTCAACGGGAGAACCCAGCGTATGTTCAATAACAAGACGGCTTGGCCGGGACTCTATCAGGCAGGTAATGACAGCGTCGCTGATCCCGGGTTTTTGTCAGCGGTCACTACACAGGAGGACAGCTTGATCAAGTACGTGCAGCTGACCCGAACCAACGCGTTAGGCACCTATTTGTGGGATTATGATCCTGGCAATGCCCCGTTATTTCCGCCGGCATGGCCCCTCCCCGAGAATCTCAGATATACTAATTCGACTTTCATACACGGCGGAACCGACGGTTATGCTCTGGGTGACCTCAGATGGTTCCCTGAGCAGAAAGCAACATGGGTGCTGGGTGTTAAGTCGCAGCCGAATGATATCCCGACAAAGTTTGATTTGAGCAGCAACTATCCAAATCCGTTCAACCCGTCCACGAATATAAAAGTGGATCTGAAGCAACCTGGATTGATGAGCTTGAAAGTCTACAACATCCTGGGTCAGCTTGTGAAGGTCGTAGACGAAGGATACAAGCAGGCTGGAACTTACGTGTACAACGTGAGTATGGATCAGTATTCCAGCGGAGTCTACTTCTACACGTTGCAACAAGGTGCAAATTCGATGACGAAGAAAATGATGCTTCTCAAGTAGTTTGCTTCTCCTTAAGTGAAAGATCAGTCCCGCGAAAGCGGGGTGCCGCACCAACGAGAATAGGATGACATTGGCGCGGCAACGGGGATTGTTGAAAAAAAGCAGCAGTCCCCGCTGAGCTTTTCATTTTTGACTATTCACAAGAAAGACCAATAGCTTCAGAGATCAGATATGTGAACGAGCAAAGACTGGGGTCTAGAATGCGTTACGGTTATTTTGATGACATAAATAGAGAATACGTGATCGAGCGGCCGGATATTCCCGTATCGTGGACGAACTACCTGGGGGTGAAGGATTTCTGTACGGTAATCTCCCATAATGCAGGCGGCTATTCTTTTTGCAGGTCCACGGAGCATCATCGTATAACGCGATTCAGACAAAACGGAGTTCCTTTAGATAGGCCAGGGCATTACGTTTATCTGCGCGATGACGAGACCGGCGAATACTGGTCTCTGTCATGGCAGCCGGTCGGCAAAGATTTCACGAAGGCAAAGTACATTTGTCGCCATGGTTTGTCATACTCGAGGTTTCAATGCAATTATCAGCAGATTGAGGCGGAACAGCTTCTGTTTGTTCCATTAGAAGATGATGTGGAGCTTTGGGATGTAAGAATAAGAAATCGCGGTACGAAGCCGCGCAAGTTGAGTGTATTTTCATATCTCGAATTTTCGTTCCATCATGTCGAGATAGATAATCAGAATCTGCAAATGAGTCTCTATGCCGCTGGTTCGAACTACAGCGACGGAATTATTGAGTATGATTTTTTTTATGAACCGTGGTCTTATCATTTCTTCGCCTCAAATTTCCAGCCTGATAGCTACGATTGCGTAAGAGATAAGTTTATAGGGAATTATCGGACTGAAACAAATCCGATCGCCGTGGAGCGCGGGACATGCGGGAACAGCACTGACCTTGGCGGTAATCACTGCGGCTCGCTTCACAAGAAGTTGGAATTGAAACCCGGCGAAGAGATGCGGATGATTTTTATGTTAGGTGTCGGATCGCGCGAGGAAAAAGGCTTGGACGTAAGACTAAAGTTCTCAAATCTGAATAACGTTGACTCCGCTTTTGATGATTTAAAAAAATACTGGGATAAGAAGGAATCTGTTCTCCAATGCAAGACGCCGAACCAGGGTTTTAACTCGATGGTCAATACGTGGAATTTATATCAGGCGGAGACTTGCGTGGTATGGTCTCGATTTGCGTCATTCATAGAAGTAGGTGGCAGGGTGGGGCTTGGTTATCGTGATACGTCCCAGGATGTGATGGCAGTTCCTCACACAAGTCCGGACAAAGTCAAAGAACGTATGATCGAACTTCTTCATGGTCAGGTCAGTCGAGGCTATGGTCTGCATCTTTTTGACCCCGAGGTTTTTAAGCCGGTCGAGGACAAGTTGCCGGGCGTAAAGCTCCCGACGGTCGTTCCGTCGCCAAATCCTTCCGACATTATTCATGGGATGGACAGCGTTTGTTCGGATGACGCGCTGTGGATTGTTGCGTCTGTTTGCGAGTACGTCATGGAGACAGGGAATGCCGAGTTTTTCGACCAGGTAATTCCTTTTGCGGATGCTGGGGAAGGAAGCGTTTACGAACATCTTAAGCGCTCTTTGGATTTCACAGCAGAGCAGACTGCTGCCAACGGCATTTGTTTCGGCCTGCGCGCCGATTGGAACGATTGCTTGAATCTTGGAGGAGGACAGAGTGCCATGGTGTCGTTTATGCACTTTTGGGCGCTCAGGTATTTTGTGGATGCGGCTAAGTTTCTCGGACGGGAGAACGATTTCAAAAAGTATTCGGAAATGGCTGAGAAAGTACGCACTGCGATCGAACGGGAATTGTGGGACGGCGAGTGGTACGCCCGTGGTGTCACCAAAGCCGGAATTAAGATCGGCGTCAAAGCAAATGAGGAAGGAAAAATTTTCCTCGAGAGTAATAGCTGGGCCGGACTTTCCGGTGCTGCTTCGCCTGAACGGGCCTGCAGTGCCATGGATGCTGTTCATAAATATCTTGCCTCCCCTTACGGTATTCATCTCAACTGGCCCGTGTTTACAAAGCCGAACGACGATATAGGCTATGTCACCCGCGTTTATCCGGGTCTGAAAGAGAATGGATCAATTTTCAATCATCCCAATCCATGGGCAGTAATTGCGGAGTGTAAATTGGGACGCGGGGCATTAGCAATGAAGCTGCATGATGCATTGCTGCCATATAATCAGAACGACATGATTGAGATTCGAGAAGCCGAACCGTATTCGTACTGTCAATTCGTCATAGGGCGGGACCACCCTTCTTACGGGCGAGCGCGGCATCCGTGGCTGACCGGAAGCGCAGGTTGGAGTTACACGGCTGCGACGAAATATATTCTCGGTATTCGTCCGTCGTACACCGGATTGGTTATCGATCCATGTATCCCGGCCGGCTGGAAAGAATTCGAGGTGCAGCGCCGGTGGCGAGGTGCTACTTACAACGTCAAAGTAAAAAACCCAGATGGAGTTGAAAAAGGTGTTAGGATTTTGAAACTGAATGGAGAAATTATTAATGGACAGATCCCCGTGCAAGGAGTGGGTTCGGTCAACGAAGTCGAAGTAACGATGGGAAAAGTAACGCAGTCGAAAACGGGCAAGAAGCCCGTCACTGCGAAGGGAGTATCCGAGGGTGCCACTTCAGGACACACATGAACTAGACCGGCACTGATGACTCTAAGCTGTCAAAGTGACATGCGCCCGGAAATGAACTCATAGTAATTTTCTCCGTTGATTTCTATCCTTATCGTCCATGTCAAGAACTGGACCGCGCATATTCTGCTGAAGAGAAAGGGAGTGAATCATTACTCCCTTTTCTCCACAAGAAGAGGGGTGACGAAGAATTCATATCATGGAAAACGGTACGACGCATTTTCAGCGCGATTGCGGCATCGACGGTTCGTTAGGATTCCACAGCGGGTTCTGAATCAAAATGAAAATGATGAATAGTACAACGTCAAAGATTGAACAAAGAGCATTAGCTCGTTCCAGCGAAAAACTCTGTTATTCTCCCGTTGAGAAAGTAGGTGTAATCGTCGTCGATAATTTCCCCATGCTCGGTAAACTTACGGCTCTCAGATTTCTTGAATGGGTCCAGCAAAATCCAGGCGGAGTAGTTTCTCTTCCCACCGGAAAGACCCCGGAGCATTTCATAAAATGGGTGACATATTATCTTCGGAATTGGAAGAACGGCAAGGTCGCAGAAGAACTCGAGGGAAATGGGATCGAAACTTCAATCAAACCCGATATTCCTTCGATGCACTTTGCCCAGATAGACGAGTTCTACCCAATAAATCCCGGACAGGAGAACAGCTTCTTCCACTATGTAAACAAATTCTATATAAAGGGGTTTGGTTTCGACGAGAAGATGGCAATGCTGATAGATTGCCGTGAAATAGGTCTGCCTGACGGCAAGATGATCGAAGATGTGTGGCCCGATTACAAAGTCGATCTGACATTAAGATTTCGACATGCCAAGACCGCGCAAGAACGTTTACAACAAAGGGTTCTGGAAAATATCGACCAATGGTGCGCCGAGTATGAAGAGAAAATCCGCAGTCTTGGTGGAATAGGATTTTTTTTGGGTGGAATTGGTCCGGACGGCCACATCGGCTTCAACATTCGCGGCTCAGACCTGAACTCAACGACACGGTTAACTCCGATAAACTACGAAACACAAGCAGGAGCGGCAACAGACCTCGGCGGCATTGAGACTTCAAGGAACAGGCATGTCATAACGATAGGTCTGAGCACGATTACCTGCAATGACGATTGCGTTGCTATTGTGATGGCGGCAGGTGAAGCGAAAGCACTCGTCGTTGCCGACGCAGTCCAGCACGGTAAGCACGTCCGCTATCCGGCAACAATTCTGCAATCTCTTCCAAATGCAAGATTTTATTTGACAAAAGGTGCGGCAAAACTTCTGTCTGAACGCCGGTATGAACGGATCAAAGCAAAGTCGGCGCTTTCTGAACAGGAGATAGAAGAAATCGTCATAGACTTGGCGATTGAGAAAAGGAAACGCATTCGTGACTTGAATAAATCTGATTTTGAGGCGAGCAAACTTGCAGGTGAAATTCTGAAGAAGAAATCCGACGGGATAGAGTCCATAACCGGCGAGGTCGAACGAAGGCTCATACAAAGGATCGAGAGCGGAAGCAAATCGGAGCTTAACACCGTATTTCTTCATACTGAGCCGCACCATGATGACATAATGTTAGGATACCTTGCTTATGTGGTCCGCCGTGCACGAGACGCTTCTAATAAGCATACCTTTCTGACTTTGACAAGCGGGTTTAATTCCGTGACGAACCATCACATGCTAGATCAGCTGAGAAATTTGAAATACTTCTTGCGTAATGGAGCATTCGTTAAACTATTTGAGGAAAACTACTTTGAGCCGGATAGTGATCTTAAGAAAAACCGTGACGTGTGGCAGTACTTGGATGGCGTCGCCGAGAACAACACGAGGACCAAACGTGAAGGTGAAGCAAGGCGTCTTCTTAGAAATATTTTTGGCCTCTTCGGCGGTAATAGTGCAGACCAAGTCGTGGCTAAGATAGAAGAGCTAATCAATTATTTTGAGACTCAATATCCGGGTGCGAAGGACCCTCCGCATATTCAGCAGCTGAAGGGAATGGCCCGCGAGTGGGAGGCTGAGTGTCTTTGGGGATATTTCGGTTTTAATTCACCGGCGATTTTACATGCCAGGTTGGGTTTTTACAAAGGGGATATTTTTACGGAGGAGCCCAAAATTGACAGAGATGTGTTGCCGGTTCTGGAAATATTGCGGCAGGTGAAGCCGGACATCATAGGAGTCGCTTTGGATCCGGAGGCAAGCGGTCCCGACACGCATTACAAAGTGCTTCAAGTTATGGCCGAGGCGCTAAAGATGTATGAGAAAGAAACAGGGAAGAGTAATGCAATAAGAGTGATCGGGTATAGAAATATTTGGTACAGATTTCATCCGGCGGAGTCAAACGTTTATGTCCCCGTATCGCTGAACATGTTTGCTGTGATGAATAACTCGTTCATGAACGCCTTTGCGTCTCAACGTGATGCTTCTTTCCCAAGCTACGAACTCGACGGTCCTTTCTCGGACCTTGCTCAGAAAATACAGGTGGAACAATACCAGAAGCTGAAAGTCTGTCTCGGCCGCCAATTCTTCAACGAGCATCCAAGTCCGCTTCTCAGGGCAACTCGAGGATTTGTGTTCGTGCGTTCCATGACA
>DATJAY010000007.1 GCA_035515795.1 Candidatus Acidiferrales bacterium
GTTTTAATTTCTTTAAGCCCATTTCAAAATCCTTTTCATGCTGTATCCGCTCGTTGCCATCAGGCTGTCCCGAGCAGATCTATTGTGAAACCTTCCTTCAGAGTTATAATGGCTTTTTTTCTGTTTGCCCTTCTTCCTTCGAACCTGCCCCGCCTTGTCATCGAGGTAATAGATTTGCCCTTAACAACAATCGTGCGGACGCTTTTCACTTTTACATTGAACCGCTTTTCAATTTCTCTCTCAATTTCTATCTTGTTTGAATCCTTCGAAACTTCAAAAACATATTGCTGGTGCTCCTGCAGTTTCGTGTTCTTCTCGGTCAAAAGAGGTCTAACGATCACACTCATGCTGCCGCTCCGACTAACTTGTTTTGTAGAACATCTAATGCACTCTTTTGGAAAACGATCACATCGTTGTTAAGTAATTCGTAAGGAGACACGCCGATGGCTTCCTTCGCAAAAACCTCCGGCAAATTTCGCACGGAAAGAGAAATCGCTTTATCATCCTTTGGAAGGAGCATCAGTACTTTTTTTCCTTTCAGCCCGAGCGAATTTAATATCTGGGTGACATGCTTCGTCTTCGTTTCAGAGAGACTGAAATCTTCGACCACCATCAAGCCGTTATCTTTCGCTTTGTATGACAGCGCGGATTTCTTGGCCAGAGTCTTGACCTTGTCGTTCACTTTTTTCTCATAACTATGCGGCTGAGGCCCGAAGATGGTGCCACCGCCGACCCATACCGGATTCCGTATCGAACCGCTCCTTGCACGGCCGGTATGTTTTTGCTTCCACGGCTTCTTTCCGCCGCCGCTTACTTCACCACGCATTTTCGTCTTGTGTGTACCCTGACGAGCGTTTGCAAGATATGCCGTAACGGCTTGATAGATCGCCTGGTCGTTCGGTACTATCTCAAATACAGCCGGCGAAAGCTGAACCGTCTCGCCAGTCTTACTTCCATCGATTTTCAATACTTCTAATTGCATTTTCGTCTCACTTCCATATCTGGACGTAACCGTTTGTCGGACCAGGTACCGGACCTTCGACCAAAATCAGATTCGAGTCTGGAATCAGTCGGACCACCTTTAAATTTTTTATAGTGGAACGTTTGCCGCCCATCCTTCCCGCCATTCTGAGACCTTTGAATGACCTCGAGGGATAAGAAGAACTGCCTACTGAACCCGGAGCTCGGAGCCTGTCGCTTTGTCCATGAGTCACCGCACCGCCGCCGAAATGATGCCGCTTCACGACACCTTGAAAGCCCTTGCCTTTCGAAGTTCCCGTGACGGAAACCTTGTCACCGATCGCAAAGACTTTATCGGCACTGATCACATCGCCCAATTTATACGAGCCGATTTCAAAGCCATCGAATTCACCGAGCAATGCCGCCGGTTTTATTCCAGCCTTCGCAAAATGGCCCTTCAATGGTTTGTTGACGACGCGTTCCGGCTTCTCTCCGAACGCAATTTGCAGCGCCTCGTATCCGTCGCGCTCTTTTGTCTTTATCGCGGTAACCGGACACGGACCAGCTTCAATGACGGTGACGGAGATTGAATTCCCTTTGTCATCGAACACATTAGTCATGCCGATTTTTTTTCCCAGCAGACCCTTCATGGCATAATTCTCAATTTATAATTCATCATTTAGAAATTAAGATTTGAAATCCCTTATCGTCAGACTTTCATTTCGACATCGACGCCCGCGGGCAAATCCAGCTTCGTCAACGAGTCGACGGACTTCGAGGACGCATTGTAAATGTATATAAGACGTTTGTGCTGTCGAAGCTCAAACTGCTCGCGACTTTTTTTGTCGACGTGCGGCGAACGTAAAACGGTATAAATCGTTTTCTTCGTCGGCAGCGGAATAGGTCCTGAAACAACTGCTCCCGTCGATTTTATCGTCCTGACGATTTTTTCTGCCGATTTATCTATCAGAGCATGATCGTAAGATTTCAATTTAATCCTGATAGTCTGACCAGTCACGCGTACCTCGTATGTAGATTGTAGAACTTCAGTTCTTGACCTTCAAATATTTTATTCTAAGATTTTCGTAACGACACCCGCTCCGACGGTGTGTCCGCCTTCACGAATAGCGAACTTAAGGCCTTCTTCCATCGCGATCGGGATTATCAATTCGATCTTCAGGCCATCCACGTTATCACCGGGCATCACCATCTCCGTGCCGGCAGGAAATTCAGTTGCGGCACCTGTGACGTCTGTTGTGCGGAAATAAAATTGTGGACGATAATTCTTGAAGAACGGCGTGTGTCGTCCGCCTTCTTCTTTGCTCAGCACGTAAACCTGCGCATTAAACTTTGTGTGCGGGGTAATCGTACCCGGCTTCGCAAGAACCATTCCGCGCTCCAGTTCCGTTTTCTCTACCCCGCGCAGGAGAACTCCAATATTGTCGCCGGCCATGCCTTCATCGAGTTCCTTTCTGAACATCTCAAGACCCGTGCAGACGGCCTTCTTATGAGCACCCAGCCCGATAACTTCGAGTTCCTCGCCGACCTTTACCTTTCCGCGCTCGACTCTTCCGGTTCCGACTGTGCCACGACCCGTGATGGTGAAGACATCTTCTACCGGCATCAGGAACGGTTTGTCAATGTCGCGCTTCGGGAGCGGAATGTAGCTGTCAACGGCATCAAGCAGATCGTAGATGCATTTAAATCGGGGATCATCCGCCTTTGCATTTGGATCGCTCCCGGCTTCCATGGCTTTCAGCGCGCTTCCCCGGACGACGGGAATTTCATCGCCTGGGAATTCATATTTTTTCAAAAGATCACGGACTTCAACTTCGACCAGATCGAGAAGCTCGGGATCGTCGACCATGTCCACCTTGTTCATGAAAACCACGATTTTCGGGACGTTCACCTGACGTGCAAGAAGGACATGCTCGCGCGTTTGAGGCATCGGTCCATCATTTGCCGCAACAACGAGAATGGCTCCGTCCATCTGAGCGGCGCCGGTAATCATGTTCTTTATATAATCCGCGTGTCCCGGGCAATCTACGTGAGCGTAATGCCGCTTCGCAGTTGAGTATTCAACGTGGGCAGTAGCGATAGTTATGCCGCGCGCTTTCTCCTCCGGTGCGTTATCGATGCTGTCGAAACTCCTCGCAGATGCCAGACCCTTCTTCGAAAGGGCGAGCGTTATTGCAGATGTAAGGGTTGTCTTACCATGGTCAATGTGCCCGATCGTGCCGACATTGATATGCGGCTTGCTCCGATCAAATTTCTCCTTTGCCATTTAAATTCTCCTTATGATTTTTTCAAACTATTAAACAAGACCAAAGAGGAACTATTGAACAATGAAATTACCATCATGCAGCAACAGACTCCTTGCCGCGAACTTTTTCGATGATCTGCTCGGCAATGCTTCGTGGTACCTCATCATAATGAGAGAACTGCATCGTGAAGATTGCGCGTCCCTGCGTCATGGAACGGAGCGACGTTGCGTATCCGAACATCTCCGAGAGCGGGACCATCGCTTTTACAACCTGAGCATCTTTCCGAGAGCCAATTCCCTCGATGCGGCCGCGGCGCGAATTCAAATCTCCCATGACATCGCCCAGATATTCTTCCGGCGTGACAACCTCAACATCCATGATAGGTTCGAGCAAAACCGGATCGGCTTTCTTAGAGCCGTCTTTGAACGCAATACTTCCTGCAATCTTAAAAGCCATTTCACTCGAGTCGACCTCATGGAACGATCCGTCAAACAGTTTTGCTTTAACATCAACTACAGGATACCCGGCGAGCACGCCGCTCTGCAGTGCCTCTTGGATGCCCTCAGCAACTGCAGGAACATATTCTTTAGGGATTACGCCGCCAACAATTGCGTTTGTAAATTCAAAACCTTTTCCTTTTTCATTAGGCTCGATTTCAAGCCAAACGTCTCCGTATTGACCATGGCCTCCCGATTGCCTTATGAACTTACCTTGCTGAGTGACTTTCTTTCTAATCGTCTCCTTATAAGCAACCTGCGGTCTTCCCACGTTCGCCTCGACTTTGAATTCACGTCTTAGTCGATCGACGATAATTTCAAGGTGAAGCTCTCCCATCCCACTGATGATCGTCTGGCCTGTCTCTTCATCTGTCGACATTCTAAAAGTCGGGTCTTCCTCAGTCAGCTTTACGAGAGATTCTCCAAGCTTTTCCTGATCCGCTTTAGTCTTCGGCTCGATGGCAACATGGATAACCGGCTCCGGAAACTCCATTTTCTCCAAAACAATAGGAGCATTTTCATCACACAGTGTGTCGCCCGTCTTCGTATGTTTCAGCCCCACCGCGGCAACTATATCGCCCGTGAAAGCGGTTTCGATGTCCTCGCGGTGATTGGCGTGCATCCTGAGAACACGTCCGATTCGTTCCTTTCTGCCGGTGATTGAATTAAATACATAAGATCCGCCGGAAAGCGTGCCGCTGTACACGCGGAAAAAGGTCAGCTTGCCGACATACGGGTCCGTCATGATCTTAAATGCCAACGCAGAAAATTTTTCGTCATCGGAAGGCTCACGTGAGATTTGCTGTCCGTTGGGATCATGTCCATGAGTTGCGCCGACATCGATCGGAGACGGAAGAAAATCGACGACGGAATCCATCAAGCGCTGAACACCTTTATTCTTAAACGCGGTTCCACAGGCTACCGGAACAATTTTTCCATCTATCGTCGCTTTTCTGATAGTCGAAATAATTTCGTCTTCAGAAATTTCTTTTCCGTCTAAATATTTTACGAGAAGTGAATCATCAATATCGGAAACTGCCTCGAGAAGCTTCGTCCTGTACTCCTGCGCAATTTTCTGCAGGTCGTGAGGAATGTCGTACTCTTCCCAGGTAGTTCCCAAGTTTGTCTCGCTGTACATCACGGCTTTCATCTTAATGAGGTCAACCACCCCGGAGAACAAATCGCCTTCGCCAATCGGGAGTTGAATGGGAACCGGATTCGCTTTTAACCTGTCTTTCATCATCTGGATGACATTGAAAAAATCTGCTCCAACGCGGTCCATCTTGTTCACAAATGCGATTCGAGGAACTCCGTATTTGTCGGCTTGTCGCCACACCGTTTCAGATTGCGGTTCGACTCCTCCGACAGCGCAGAAAAGTGCGATAGCACCGTCGAGCACGCGAAGAGAACGCTCAACCTCGATCGTAAAATCGACATGTCCCGGAGTATCAATAATATTTATCCGGTGATCTCTCCAAAAACAGGTAGTCGCAGCGGAGGTGATTGTAATTCCCCGCTCCTTTTCCTGTTCCATGAAATCCATGGTGGCAGCGCCATCATGCACTTCCCCCATGCGGTGAGTTTTTCCTGTATAGAAAAGTATTCTTTCAGTCGTAGTCGTCTTGCCTGCATCTATATGCGCCATTATCCCGATATTGCGTGTTCGTTCTAACGGATATTCTCGAGTCATAAATCTATGTTTAACCTTCCAACGCTATTCATTATTTACTTAGCATCACCATCTATAATGAGCAAACGCTTTATTTGCCTCAGCCATCTTGTGTGTGTCTTCACGTTTCTTTATCGCGTTCCCTTCTCCATTGGAAGCTGCGATTATCTCGGCGGCAAGTTTAAGCGACATCGATTTATCTTTTCGATCTCGTGCATATCTGATGAGCCACCTCATTCCGAGAGCGAGACTTCTTTCCGGACGAACTTCGCTCGGAACCTGATACGTAGCTCCACCGACTCTTCTTGCCCGGACTTCGATAATCGGTTGAACATTAGTCAGGGCTTTCCTGAAAACGTCGAGCGGATTGTTCTTCGTGCGCTGTTCGACGACATCGAGTGCGTCATATAATATCCGACGTGCCAGATGTTTCTTGCCGCAACTCATGATGTTGTTCACAAATTTCGCAATGAACACATCGTTATATTTTGGGTCAGGTATGACCTGACGCCTATCAGAGCGTTTTTTCCTCATTTCAAACTCTTTTTGTTATTCTTATGCAGAAGCTTTAGGCTTCTTGGCACCGTACTTTGATCTGCCCTGCTTCCTGTCCGTTACGCCGGCAGTATCAAGGGTGCCTCTGATGATGTGGTAACGCACGCCTGGGAGATCTTTCACGCGGCCGCCCCTAATCAAAACGATAGAGTGTTCCTGAAGATTGTGTCCCTCTCCCGGGATATAGGCTGTCACTTCAATTCCGTGTACCAGTCTAACGCGCGCAACTTTGCGGAGAGCCGAATTCGGCTTCTTTGGTGTGGTAGTATAAACGCGGGTGCATACACCTCGCTTTTGCGGGCTTCCCTGAAGCGCGGGGGACTTACCTTTCAGGAGGAGTCTTCTTCTCCCCTGCCTTATCAGTTGGTTAATTGTCGGCAATGTTTTCCTCCAAAATACGTACCTTCATCATAGATAAAAAATATAAAAGATATTCACCAAATATTCAAGAAATCTCGGCAAAAAAACGGGGAGAAAGCTTGTTCTCCCCTGTTGAAAGATTTTCTCTGGATCAGGAGGCAACCTTCTGGCTGGGCACTTCTTCCTCCTCAGGTTCACCTTCCTTTTCAAGTATCTCCGCTTCAGTCAGGATCAAATTGCGGAATTTCTTAAGGCCGGTTCCAGCGGGAATCAGCTGCCCGATGATGACATTCTCTTTCAAACCGATAAGCTTATCGAGTTTTCCTTCGACAGAGGCGTCGGTCAAGACTTTTGTCGTTTCCTGGAACGAAGCCGCAGATATGAAGCTGTCAGTCGAAAGCGCGGCAGAAGTTATTCCGAGCAGAACATCCTCCGAGGTTGCAGGAACCGCATCGCGAAACTCGGCAACTTTCTTTTTTGCGCGCCTTAGGTCACGATTCTTCGCCATAACCAGGGCACGCTCCACAATTTGGCCGACCCTGTATTTGGAATCACCTTTTGCAGAGACGACGACCTTCTTGCTGATCCCGGCGTTCTCTTCTCGAATCCTGTGAACATCCGCAATGTCACCTTCAAGGAACGGAGTGTCCCCGGAATCGACGACGCGAACTCGCTGAAACATCTGACGCACAATTACTTCGATGTGCTTATCGTTGATTGTAACGTTCTGCTGCCGGTAAACTTCCTGTATCTCGTCCAGAAGATACTTCTGGACATCAGCAGGTCCTTTGATTTTCAAAATATCATGAGGATCGATCGGGCCGTCCGTTAACCGCTCGCCGGCAATGACAAAATCATTCTCTTGTACCAGAATGTGCTGACGCAGGGACACCTTATAGGTTTTTCTGTCTTTTCCGTCCGCGCTGGTAACTATGACTTCCTTTGTTCCTCTTGATTGTCCACCGAAACTGATGTAACCGTCTATTTCGCTAACGGTGGCAGGGTCTTGAGGGGCACGGGCTTCAAATAATTCCTGTACTCTTGGAAGACCGGTAGTCACGTCGCGAACACGCGACAATTCTTTCGGTTTCTTCGCAAGCGTTTCGCCGGACTGCACTTCCTCACCGTCTTCGACGACGATATGGGCACCCACAGGCAGGTTGTAAGTCCGCCTTACTTTGTTGCCATGGAGAATTTCCACGGATGGCGTCACATTTTTATCGATGCTTTCTATGACGACTTTTTCAACCTGGCCCGTTTGTTCATCCGTTTGTTCGCGGTATGTTCCGTCCTTCTTCAAATCAACCCAACGAACTTTGCCGCCGAATTCAGTCAATATCAACGTGTTGTACGGATCCCATTGATATACCAAATCACCTTTATTGACAGCGGCGCCTTCTGCAAGAAGCAAGTGTGCACCTTGAGGCACGTCCATCTTCTTTATGGCGCGATTGTCTTTATCGAGAATGTGTATGACGCCATGGCGTCCCAACAATACTTTCTCAGGCTTTCCGGTTGTACGGTTAGCATAATCAACCAGCGGCTGCATGTTTTCGAATCTTAATCTTCCCTCGGAAGGCGCAATAACATTCGACTCCTGCGACTCCACGCTTGCGACGCCGCCAGTATGGAACGTGCGCAATGTCAATTGAGTACCGGGTTCACCGATGCTCTGAGCAGCAATGATTCCGACCGCGTCTCCGATCTCCACCATCTTGCCCGTTGCGAGGTTTCGCCCGTAGCATTTAGCGCAGACTCCGCGAGGAGCCTCGCACGTGAGCACCGAACGAATGTCCACGCTGTCGATCGCGGTGTTTGCAATTTTCTCCGCGAGATCTTCGGTAATTTCCTCGCCGCCTTTGAGGATAATCTCGTTTGTCAGAGGATCAATTACGTCGTATAAAGCGACACGGCCGAGAATACGTTCCACCAGAGTTTCTTGAACGCGCTCGCCGTCTTTGATGGCGCTGACTGAAATACCTCTGATTGTCCCGCAATCATCGCTTGCAATAACAACATCCTGAGAAACATCGACAAGTCTTCGTGTAAGGTAGCCTGCATCGGCAGTTTTCATGGCGGTATCTGCAAGACCTTTCCTCGCACCGTGCGTCGAGATGAAGTACTCCAGAATCGAAAGTCCCTCACGGAAATTCGCGATGATCGGGTTCTCGATAAGGTCACCGACCTGGCCCGTGAGAGATTTCTGAGGTTTCGCCATCAGGCCGCGCATCGCTGCAAGCTGCTTAACCTGATCCTTCGAACCTCGGGCGCCGGAATCAAGCATCATCCATATTGAATTGAAACCTTCTTTGGATACTGACAGAGTCTTATACGCCGCGTCGCTTACCAGGTTGGTCGCTCTCTGCCAGACGTCGATGATCTTATTGTACCGCTCTCCGGCAGTGATGAAGCCACCTTCATAGCTGGCTTCTATCTCTTTAACTTCGCGGTCAGATATGTCGATGAACTTTCTCTTGACCTCCGGAATTATCACGTCGCTGACGTTAATCGAAAGCCCGGCAGCAGTTGCAGTTTCAAAGCCGAGCTCCTTCAGGTCATCGAGAAATTTCGCAGTCTTAAGCGGTCCCGCTTTCTTATATGACTCCGCAATGATTGAAATGATTTTGCTCTTGGTGAGAACCTCGTTTATGAATCCAAGCTCACCGGGCACGATTTCATTGAACAAGACTCTACCGGGCGTCGTATCAATAAACTCACCGGCTATTTTGAACTTGATCGGATCGTGGTAGCTGATTTTTTTCCACTCCAGCAAAAGCCGAATTTCGTCAATAGATGCAAAGCACACTGTAGAAGATTCGGAGCCGCTCTTTCTTATTTTTGTGAGATAGTATAGCCCGAGCACCATGTCTTGCGTTGGATGCACGATCGGCTTACCGTGTGCAGGAGAAAGCAAATTATGACTCGACAGCATCAGAATGCGCGCTTCGAGTTGAGCCTCAAAAGACAGTGGTACGTGCACTGCCATCTGGTCGCCATCGAAGTCCGCATTGAACGCCGTGCAGACCAACGGATGCAATCTTATCGCCTTCGCATCGACCAGGACCGGCTGGAAGGCCTGGATGCCAAGTCTATGTAAAGTCGGCGCACGGTTCAACATAACCGGATGACCTTCAACGATGGACGGCAGGACCTCCCAAACTTCCTTTACTTTTCTATCGACAAGTCTCCGTGCAGTCTTAGCCGTTTTCGCTTCGCCGCGCTCCAAAAGTTTTCGGATGATCATCGGCTTGAAAAGTTCTACCGCCATATCTTTCGGCAAACCGCACTCATGCAGCTTAAGCTCAGGGCCGACCACAATAACAGATCGACCGCTATAGTCAACACGCTTTCCGAGCAAGTTCTGTCTGAACCTTCCCTGCTTCCCTTTAAGAACATCGGAGAGAGATTTCAGCGCGCGCTGGCTGTCCGAGTTGACTGCACTTATTCTGCGGCTATTGTCGAGCAATGCATCGACGGCTTCCTGCAGCATTCTTTTTTCATTGCGCAAAATCACTTCCGGCGCTTTTATGTCGATCAATCTCTTCAACCGATTGTTCCTAATAATCACACGCCTGTACAAATCATTAAGGTCGCTTGTGGCAAACCTGCCGCCCTCAAGCGGAACCAAAGGACGCAGTTCGGGCGGGATGACCGGTATGACTTCAAGGACCATCCACTCCGGCTTGTTAATAAACTCTTCCCCGTCTCTTGATCTGAACGCCTCCGCGACTTTAAGCCGTTTGAGCAAATCAAGCCTTTTCTGCTCGGACTTTTCGGTACGCGCGCCGACGCGAAGTTTTTCGCTCAGCTCATCGACATCCACCCTCTTCAACATCTCTTTGATGGCTTCACCGCCTATCTTGATCACGACTTTTCTGGAGTCCGTATCGTCAAGCTCATTGTTGTGAGGATACTTCTCAAGTAATTCGTAATATTGTTCTTCGGTAAGCAACTCACCTTCTGTGAGATCAGTGGCAGCACCTGGTTGTACCACGACGTAGGATTCATAATAAACCACCTTTTCCAAATCCTTAGTCGACATGCCGAGAAGGTTTCCGATTTTGCTCGGCAATGAACGCAAGTACCATATATGAACGACGGGAGTCGCGAGCGTTATATGCCCCATTCTCTCACGACGTACGCTCTTCTGCGTGACCTCGACACCGCAACGATCGCATACAATTCCCTTGTATCTGATCTTCTTGTACTTACCGCAGTGGCACTCCCAGTCTCTGACCGGTCCAAATATTTTCTCACAGAAGAGCCCATCTTTTTCAGGACGATAAGATCTGTAGTTTATGGTTTCAGGCTTTGTGACTTCGCCGTGTGAACGGTCGATAATCGCATCCGGAGATGCGAGACTTATCCGGATACCGGTAATAACTCTGCGCGTTTGCTGCGCTTCACGGCGGAATTCAAAATTAGGCATCAAAAATATCCTCCTCCGAAGGAACCCTTCGGACATTTTTTATTGCGGCATACGTCATCGATTCTTTACTTGCCATTGCTTCGTCCAAATTCACCATCGTGCATAACTTTCACTTCGAGTCCTAGACCTTGAAGCTCACGTACCAGGACACTAAATGCCTCCGGAATTCCCGGTTCAGGCGTGTTGTCACCTTTGACAAGAGATTCAAATAGCTTGGACCGTCCGGGGACATCGTCGCTCTTCACGGTGAGGATTTCCTGGAGCACGTGAGACGCGCCATAAGCCTCGAGCGCCCACACCTCCATCTCTCCAAACCTTTGGCCACCGAATTGAGCCTTGCCTCCAAGCGGCTGTTGAGTTATCAGCGAATACTGTCCCGTCGATCGGGCATGAATCTTATCCTCGACCAGGTGATCGAGCTTCATCATATACATATAGCCGACGGTCACTTCATTGGCAAAAAGTTCTCCGCTCTTACCATCGTAAAGAGTCGTCTTAGAGTTTTCATCGAGTCCAGCTTTACGAAGTTCTCCTTGCACTTCTTCCCAAGTCGCGCCGTCAAATATCGGAGAGGCGTACTTCACTCCGAGTTTCTTCGCGGCCCATCCGAGGGCAGTCTCATAAAGCTGGCCGATATTCATGCGAGACGGCACACCGAGGGGGTTCAAGACAACTTCAACGGGCGTTCCGTCCGGCATAAATGGCATATCCTCCTTCGGCACAACTATGGAGACTACGCCCTTATTACCATGGCGCCCTGCCATCTTGTCGCCAACCTGCAGCTTCCGCTTCGAAGCAACATAAATCTTTGCAAGCTGGACAATTCCCGGGGGAAGCTCGTCGCCGGTGATCGCCTTATTTCTCTCACGCCGTGCCTCTTCTTCGAGGTCGAGAATTCGCGTGTGGTAATTTTTGTAAATCTGCTCGACGAGTTTGTTCTTGCGCGAGTTTTCGACCCACGGCTCGGTGAAGTCCAGCTTCTCAAGGTCGTCGAACTTCTCAAGCGTTTCTCGTTTGAGAACTGTCCCACTGCGGATGGCGACTGATTCATCTTTCGCTCGTATTCCGGCGGACTCTTCACCCTCAAGAACTTCAGTAAGCTTGTCGATGAACTTGCCGTGAACTTCGCCCTTCATGGTTTTCAACCATTTTTCTATCTCTTCTAATCGCTTTTTCTCTTCCTTTTTCGACTCCGCATCCTTTTTCTTCCTTGCAAAGAGTTTAGTATCAATTACGACGCCACGCATCCCGGGAGGAGCCTTAAGAGATGCATCCTTTACGTCGCCTGCCTTGTCGCCGAATATTGCACGCAAGAGTTTCTCTTCCGGTGTCACATCTGTTTCCCCCTTCGGAGTTATCTTTCCGACAAGGATGTCGTTTTCGACAACTTCCGCACCGACTCTGACGACGCCATTCTCATCAAGATTCTTTGTCATCTCTTCCGATACGTTAGGAATATCGCGGGTAAGTTCTTCCTCCCCGCGCTTCGTGTCTCTGACACTGGTCTCGAGCGCCTGGATGTGAATCGAGCTGAATGCATCTTGTGCAACAAGGTCCTCGCTGACAATGACCGCATCTTCGAAATTATATCCGTGCCACGGCATGAAGGCCACAAGCACGTTTCTACCGAGAGCGAGTTCTCCGGTTTCGGTTGAGCATCCGTCCGCAAGCACATCGCCCTTTTTGAACCTCCGGCCGACATTGACGAGAGGTTTCTGGTTTACCGTTGTGTCCTGGTTCGTTCTGAAGAACTTGCGCAGCTTGTATTCGGCAGTTCTCAAATCTTCAAAGCTGGCAATCACCTCATCAGATTTTTCATTTATGTCATACCTGACCACAATTCGGCTGGCGTCTACACCCTCCACGACGCCGTCGTGTTGCGCAATTATCAGTGATCGTGAGTCAACCGCAACCTTCAGTTCAAGCCCGGTTCCAACAAGAGGAGCTTCATTGCTCACGAGAGGGACTGCCTGACGCTGCATGTTTGCGCCCATCAGTGCTCTGTTCGCATCGTCGTGCTCGAGGAATGGTATTAAAGCCGCCGCAGGGCTGACAATCTGGTTCGTTGCAACATCCATGAAATGTATCTCTGAAGGCTTCTCAAGGATGAAGTCTCCATGAAACCTCGCACGCACGCGGTCAGTTCCAATTTTTCCTTTCTCGCCTACAGGCGTATTAGCCTGCCCAATTTTGTACTCATCCTCCTGCGCAGCACTCAGGTATACGATTTCGTCTGTAACGACTCCGTTGACGACTTTGAAATACGGCGTCTCAATGAATCCGAAGTCATTCACCCTGCCGTGGACCGCAAGTGAAGAGATCAAGCCAATGTTCGGGCCTTCAGGTGTTTCAATGGGGCATAGACGACCATAATGGGTATAGTGGACATCGCGGACTTCAAATCCAGCCCGCTCTCTCGTCAATCCCCCCGGTCCGAGAGCGCTCATTCTTCGTTTATGTGTCATCTCGGCGAGAGGATTTGTCTGGTCCATGAACTGAGAAAGCTGGCTCGTCCCGAAAAATGAATTCAGGACGGTCGTAATAACGCGAGCGTTTACCAAACCCTGCGGGGTGAAGTTCTCCTCATCGTGAATATTCATCCTTTCCTTGACGTTTCTCACCATTCTTGTCAAAGCAAGATTGAATTGAGATTCCAACTGCTCCCCGACGGTCTTTATACGCCTATTTCCCAAATGATCGATGTCATCGATCTGCCCTTCATCACGCCGCAACTTCAGCATGTAATCGATGATGGCAACGATGTCATCCTTCGCAAGAACAGTAACCGTGGTTGGAATATCGAGACTGAGCTTTGCGTTCATTCTATAACGACCGACGTTCCCGAGATCGTAACGCTTCTCACTAAAAAACATTTTCTCAAGAAGTCCTCGCGCGGTCTCAGTGTCCTGCGCTTCAACGGAACGGAGTTCCTGATAAATTTTCTTCAAGGCGACTTCACTCGAACCCGTGGAATCTTCCCTGATCGTGTTGAACAGAATCGGATCATCACCTTTGCGAGTGCTCTTTAGAAATCTGAGTTTCTTTACATTCGCCTTCTTTATTATGCCAACCTGCTCTTCAGTCAGTTTTAATTCTTCAAGCGACATATCCGAAGTATCGATTATTACCTCGCCGGTTTTTGTATCAACCACATCGCTTACGAGTCTTCTACCCACATAATCATTCAAGTTAACTTTGGAAACATTGATTTCTTCAACCTGATCAAACAAATCGAGTATGTCTTCATTCTTTTCATATCCAAGAGCGCGAAGAAGAGTGGTCGCATAGAATTTTTTCTTGCGATCAATATAGACCCATAATATGTTATTGATGTCCGTCGTGAACTCAAGCCAGGCGCCCCTCATCGGAATGACGCGCGAGCTCCAGATTCTGGCGCCGTTCGGATGCTCGGTTTCTACAAAGAACACCCCGGGCGACCGATGAAGCTGGCTCACCACGACACGCTCCGCTCCGTTTATTATGAAGGTCGCACGATCCGTCATGTATGGGATAGAACCGAGGTAGACCTCCTGCTCCTTCGCCTCCATATATCCTTCCTTGCCGGGATCGGGATCTTTGCTTGCCAAACGAAGCTTGGCCTTAAGAGTCACGGAGTACGTCAAACCTTTCTCTATACACTCCTCGACCCCGTAGCGAGGCTTTTCTATGCTATACTCGACAAAACCTAAGGCAAAATGTTCCTTGTTATCGTAGATGGGGAAATTAAGCTGAAACACTCCCTGCAGGCCCATCGATTTCCTTTTCTTGGCCTGCACATCTTCCTGAAGAAATTTTTTGAAAGACTGAATCTGCACATCGAGCAAATCAGGGTAATCCACCCTCTGAGGAATCTTTGCAAAGTTTATTCGCCCTGAATCCTGTCCGTTAGAATTAAGACTCTTCAACGTAGTCACGCTCCTCTAAATATTTTTCAAAGAGAAAATTAAATCGCAGGCAAGAAACGCATGTAAAACGGCTGATCCGTCCAGAAAAAACCTGAACGGATTGCCAGTTTAAACTTATCCACTACTGATGAAACGTTCAAACGCCTGCCAAAGTTCAGTTACTTCAGCTCGACAGTTGCTCCAGCCTCTTCTAATTCTTTTTTCAGCTTTTCCGCGTCTGCCTTGGATAACCCTTCTTTAACTACTTTTGGAGCGCCGTCAACAAGGTCCTTTGCTTCTTTGAGACCGAGACCCGTTGCTGCACGCACCACCTTAATCACATTTATCTTTTGCGCACCGGTGCTTGCCAGGTGAACATCGAATTCTGTTTTCTCCTCTGCAGCGGGAGCTGCGGCAGCGGCGGCGCCTGCCCCTCCGGCAATCACGACCGGAGCTGCCGCTGTGACGCCAAATTTATCCTCCAGTGCTTTCTTTAATTCCGACGCTTCTAAGAGAGTAAGTTGGCTTATTTTTTCTACCAGATTTTGGACAACTTCTGACATTTTTTATTTCTCCTTTTAAAATTCTTGTTAGTAATCTATGATGCCTGTTGCGGGAGCTTTTCCCCTACGGCATCAATCACCATAACTAGGTCGCGCATTACTGCAGAAATCGATCCGGCTATTCCCGCGATCGGCGACTGCAAACTGCCGAGAATTGAGGCGACAACCTCCGCTTTCGACGGCATCGATGCAAATTCGGCAAGCCTTTTCCCATCAAAAACCTGCTTGTCAACGACAAAAGCCTTTGTCGTGGGTTTCTGATTCTTGTCAAAGAATTTCTTCAGAACTTTCGCCGGTGTAGTAGGGTCGTCACTCCCAAATGCTACGGCAGTCTGTCCGACCATGTACTCGTTCACACTTTGATCGGACGAAAAACCTAGCATGGCCTTCTTGATCAATGTATTCTTGACGACCTTATACTTCACTCCGTTTTTCTGGAACTCCCGGCGCAGTTCATTGCTTTCCGCAACGGTCATTCCGGCAAAGTCGGTGAAGAAAAGGCTGCTCGAATTGGACATCAGGTCCGTCACTTCAGCGACGATCTGTTCCTTTTCGTTCCTTTTCATCTATTCCTCGATGATTGAAATAATTTTTTAACTTATCCCGATAAAGTCGGGAAGGGCTTAGAAGCGCTTAGTGCGTAAACTCAATGAATTGCTGAAGCAACCGTCTTGTCAATCTTGACGGACGGGCCCATCGTCGATGATATAGCGACGGTCTTTATGTACTGACCTTTGGCAGAAGCGGGCTTCAGGCGGTTGATCGCAGCAAGAAATGTATTCACGTTATCGACAAGCTTTTGCTTATCGAACGATGCTTTGCCCACGACCGAGTGCAAATTTCCAGCCTTGTCAACCCTGAACTCGATTTTTCCAGCCTTAATTTCTGTGACGGCTTTGCCAACGTCCATCGTGACCGTTCCGCTTTTCGGATTAGGCATCAAACCTTTCGGACCGAGCACCTTGCCCAGTTTTCCAACGTCTGCCATAGAATCGGGCGTAGAAACTATTACATCTATATCCGCCCAGCCTTCCTGGAGCTTCTTGATGTAATCATCGAAGCCAACATGGTCTGCGCCGGACTGCTTAGCTTCG
Organism: Candidatus Acidiferrales bacterium; assembly: GCA_035515795.1. NCBI lineage: Bacteria > Pseudomonadati > Acidobacteriota > Terriglobia > Candidatus Acidiferrales > Candidatus Acidiferrales bacterium. Next base: position 16,276 of record DATJAY010000007.1, read on the forward strand.
TCCTGTTTCTGCACTTGTTTCGTCAAGACCAAAACGCGCACTTTTTTTCCGATGCCATGTGGCAAAGAAACCGTGCCACGAATTGCCTGATCGGCATGACGCGGATCGACACCCAGCCGAATCGCTATGTCAATCGTTTCGTCGAACTTGGCCTTGGCGGTTGTTTTGATTTTTTCCACCGCCTCGTCGACCGAATACTCTTTTGATTTTTCAATTTGTTTTGATACTTCCGTGAACCGCTTGCTATGTTTCATTTCTAAAACTCTTATTTTTGTATTCTTAGCCTTCTACCACAATTCCCATGCTTCGGGCAGTGCCCGCTACCATGCTTATCGCAGACTCGATGTCGGTCGTATTCAGATCCGGCAATTTCATCTCTGCAATTTTCTTGACCTGCTCGCGAGTGACTTTGCCGACTTTCAGACGATTTGGTTCTCCAGATCCTTTTTCTAGTTTAGCTTCCTTCACCAGAAGCACCGATGCGGGAGGAGTCTTCGTTATAAATGTAAATGACTTGTCAGAGAAAACCGTGATCACTACAGGTATGATTAGTCCTTGCTTATCCTGCGTGCGGGCGTTGAACTGCTTACAAAACTCCATTATGTTCACGCCCTTCTGACCAAGTGCAGGTCCAACTGGCGGTGCAGGCGTTGCCTGTCCAGCAGGTATCTGCAATTTTACAAAGCCTACAACTTTTTTAGCCATTATTCACCTGGGTTTATCTTTCTAGTTCAACTTCGGTAAAATTCAATTCAACGGGAGTCGGCCTGCCGAATATCGTTACGGTCACTTTGAGTTTCATTTTGTCTTCGTTGACCTCTGAGACTTCTCCTTTGAAGGTCGAAAATGGACCGCTGATGACTTTCACCTTGTCGGAAATTTTGAAAGGAACTTCGGTAACCTGCCGCTCTTCATGCTCGTCCATTCTCCCTTTGAGCCTGACAACCTCGTCCGGACGAAGCGGACTCGGCGCGCCTTTCGGACCGACAAAACTTATTATCGATGGCACGCTTTGTATGAAGGCCTTGACACGATCATCCATCTCCGCTTCAACCATTACGTATCCGGGCATGAAATTCCTTGTCTTGACCTTCTTCTTGCCACTCTCGCTGATCGTCGGAACTTTTTCAGTTGGGATAACGATTTCCCCGAACTTTGCTTTTAGATCGGAATCCTTCAACTGACTTTCCAAATAAGCCACTGTTTTGCCTTCCTGGCCCGAATAAGTCCGAACAACATACCACCTTTTGGTAGTTGATCTTACTGCCTCGACCGGTGTCTGAGGCACATCAACTTCTCCTGTGGTATGAACCTCCGCCTCATCGACCTTTGGCGAAGATTCATCCTGGGCCGGATTCGGCTGGACTTCAGAATCTCCTTCGGGCAGGTTCCCTTGTGAGGGCTCGTCTGCCGGAATTTTTGGATCTATTTCCTCATTCATAAAACCGTTCTCAGAATACCTTTCTCAAGCTCCAGTTAACAATCAGATCGACTGCATATACAAAGACAGCGATAATAAGCGTCGCCACAAGTACAACTCCGGTCGAATCTTTTAATTCATCCTTGGTCGGCCAGGTGACTTTTTTCATTTCCTTCACCACGTCATTGAAAAAACCAATTATTTTCTCTTTCATTCCTTTTCCTCGGTTGTGCACGCCGGTGTGCTCAGACATTTGCTCCCGGATAGCTGTACGGCGAATACAGACACATCGGCGTACAAGCACGTCAGGAGGGACTCGAACCCCCAACCTGCGGTTTTGGAGACCGCTGCTCTACCAATTAAGCTACTGACGTATCTCATGACCAAAATCTTCCACCCACGGGATCTCTCAAGAAAATTCCAAATTTTCAACCTTGATCTTTCCATTGAGAACTCAAGATCAAAAATTTAAAATTCTTATTTCGTCTCCTTATGCGATGTATGCTTGTTGCAAAAGCGGCAATATTTCTTATACTCGACTCTTCCTGTCTGCTTCCTCTTGTTTTTTGTTGTCGTATAATTTCGATGTTTGCAAACCGTGCATTCGAGTGTGACTATGTCCCTCATTGTTTTTCCTTAATATATGAAATTAGCGAGCTGACGACGGGACTCGAACCCGTGACCTACGCCTTACCAAGGCGTTGCTCTACCAGCTGAGCTACGTCAGCAAAAACCGGCAGAACGACTTTGCCATACCATGGTATATCCGAGGAATCCTGCCGTATCCTCAGTGTTGAGCGGGAGACGGGACTCGAACCCGCGACCAACAGCTTGGAAGGCTGTGACTCTGCCAACTGAGTTACTCCCGCGAATAATCGGCGTACCATCTTACAACCTTGTAAATGAACGAGCTGTGGGCGGCGGGGGATTCGAACCCTCAAAGGCCTAAGCCAACGGATTTACAGTCCGCCCCGGCTCTCCAACTCCGGCGTCCGCCCATAAGCCTTGTACCAAGTCCCGACAAATCGGGACGAAGCATCGCAGCCGAGCTGGCGAAGGGATTTGAACCCCCGACCTGCTGATTACAAGTCAGCTGCTCTACCAACTGAGCTACGCCAGCGTACATATCTTGAGCTTATAAATTTAACAAAATTTGCCAAAAAGTCAAGGTGCAAAAGAAACTTGATAAGTGTCACAAAAACAGCGACATAGCTTCCCACCAAAGCGGCGCTTCATTTTCAGGCATTCTTTTTGTTGCTTCACACTTCAAACTCCTACGTTCGCGGCGAATTTAGATCCATTATCGATTGCAGTATCACAAGGTTCAGTGTAATACTTTGATAAAATCACACTGCCTGTTATTTTCTTTTTATGACAAAATCAAAGGTCGCAGTAATAAGAACTAAGCCAATCACTGTACTCGAAGACATTCAGCGATTAACCGAACTGGGTGAAATGGAGACCGCTCTCGACAAAAGTGCGGCGACAATTCTTAAAGATAATATTTCATGGCACTTCCCTTTTCCCGGAGCAAACACGACCCCCTGGCAAATGGAGGGGACGATACTCTCTTTGAAAAAAATCGGCTGCAAAGAAATCGTTTGCGTTCAAAATAAGACGGTAGTCACAAACGCGTTCAAAGGAGAAGACCTCAATAATTATGTGCCGATTTTTCGGCGGTACGATATCCCGGTTCTGTATAATTTCAAAGAAGAAGACATGACATGGATCGAGTATAAACCGAAAGCACAGATGCATGTCCTGTATAATGTTTATCCGGATGGGATCTATATCCCGGAATATTTCATTGGAAAAAACATCGTTCATCTTCCGACAATCAAAACTCATATTTATACCACCACTACCGGAGCAATGAAGAACGCCTTCGGCGGGCTGCTCAACACGAAGCGGCACTATACTCATTCCTGGATTCATAAAACACTGGTTGATCTGCTCGCAATTCAAAAGGAGATCCACAGCGGCATTTTTGCTATCATGGATGGGACAACTGCGGGGAACGGGCCCGGTCCAAGAACGATGTTCCCGGTAGTGAAAGATCATATACTCGCGAGCGAAGACCAGGTTGCAATTGATGCAGTCGCGGCAAAGATGATGGGATTTGATCCAATGTCCATTGAGTACATAAGAGTAGCACATGAAGATCGCTTAGGTATTGGCGATCCGCGTGAGATCGAAATCGCGGGCGATGACATATCTAACGAGTCATGGGGATTTTCTGTCGGAGACAATGGAGCGAGTTTGGTCGGGGATATCCTTTGGTTCGGACCTTTGAAGAAGGTTCAAAATTTGTTCACTCGGACACCACTTGTTGGGGCGCTCATTTTAGGATCCGAGGTGTATCACGATTACTATAGATGGCCGTTGAAAGACAGAAAAACTTTTGAACGCTGGCGCGCAAATACACATTGGGGCAAGTTATTTCAGCAATACGAGCAGACAGAACTGATGTTGGACACACAGAACGTAGAAGAGTGATGACGTTCAGAATCTTGTGAAGACATGGTTCACAGGTGATCTTGCATCTGCCTCAATTAGTTGCGCTGCCATCGATCTTTGACTTGCAGTTAAGAATTGTTTACAGATTCATCTTCCGTTAGACTTCTCTGAAGAATCAGCGCCAGTAACGAGTCCGTGCGCTGCAGCCTCAAAGAATTTTCCGCCTTCATTCAATTTGAATTCTTCCCACGACTGCAGCATCGCCGGCTGCCACAAAGGATCCAGTATCCACCATATCCAGCTTATGTGGTTCTTGCTAAAGTATTTTATGACCGAATTTCCAAATTCAAGATTCGCCTGCCAATCCGGCAAAGTAAAGCCTAGTTCCGTTGCAACAAGCGGATACTTTGCCGCGACAAATCCGAAGTCCTCATTCCACTTCGGCTCATAAGGTGGCGTTCTCTTGTGCGGATACGGATGGACTGAGTAAGCGATTCCCTCAGCGTCAATCGATGCATAGCGAATCGGTGACAAATCGTAAGCCCAATCGAATCCAGCTACCAACGGTATGCTCTGATTGTTGTAGGCTCTGATCAACTTTATCAGTTCTTCATTGATCTCTTTCCATTGATCCCACGAAACACTGCCTAGTTTTCCGAGCTGATTCGTCGGCTCATTGAATAATTCCGAGAAAGCAACAGTATGATGTCCACTGTAGCGGCCGGCGATGGTTGCCCAGAAATCAAAAGTCTCCTGAAGGCTGGTTACATAAACACTGTTCTGGTATAATCCCTTCTCGAGATTTCCGATGGAGTGCCAGTCGATGTCGACATACAAGCTCTCCTCCGTGCACCATTCGACCGCCTGATCAAGGAGCTTCAAATACTTTTCCGGTGTCCTGTCGCGCCACGCCGCAGGATGAACGGGGAGCCTCACCAAATCCGCCCCCAAACGCTTTGCCTCGATAAAAAGATCTTTGTTCCACACTCCTCTTTGTTCGAGATTGTCCGGATCAGCGACGGCAATGCCATGGAACAAGATTGTGTCACCGTTTGAATTGACAAATCTATTCCCGACTACTTTTATAAGCGGAAGGACTTTTGCATTCAGGGTGTCCGGTCGCTCACCGAATTGCCTGTCGGCATCCCAATTGTGTCCTCTCGTCCACGCCTTCGGTGGATCGATCTGAGCTGACGCCGTAACGAAAAAGCTTATGTAGGAAACGAAAATCAGAAATAGAGTGCCGCTATTCTTCATGGTATTCTCTTTTTAAAAATCTTCGGACGGTCCAATGGGTTAATCCACAAGTCCACTATTCTCACGCCGGAACGCTCCGTATAAGCCATGTGTGGCAGCTTCTTTGCAGAAACATTGTTCTGCATTCCAGCTCCTATCCCATCGTCACAATAACTTCATTTTCAACTTTCATTTTTGCCACAGGGATAAAATTATTTTCCAAGGGTTCCTCGTTCAAGACAATCTTCTTTACGCCCTTTTCCACACCTTTCGGATTTTCAACACGGATCCTCAAAATCTTTCCGCGGAACTTACGCTCAATGTCAAAAGATTTCCATTTCGCCGGTACGCAAGGATCAATTCGCAATCCATTTATCTCAGGTCGAACTCCGAGAATGAATCTCGTGATGGCATAATAAGTCCATGATGCCGAACCCGATAGCCATGGTATGCGCGATACGCCATGCTTGGGACTTTCCTTCGAGTGGGTCGACTGGCAGACAACATAAGGTTCAATTTCACGGATCTCTGCTTTCTTGTTATAAGCGGCCGGCAGATATGCCCGCAGGTATTCATATGCTTGATCGCCATGTCCCAGGATTGCCTCAGCCATCACTGCCCACGGTTGCGTGTGGACGAAAATACCAGCGTTCTCCTTGAGACCGGGATTGAAGAACGACGCTCTCACGACCTTATAATCTGTCTTCGTATACGGCGGATCACAGAGCGCGAGACCATACTTCGTAAAAAGCCGCTTGCGGACCTGTTGCATAGCCGCCTCAGCGTGCTCGCGAGAGGCGACCCCCGATATCACCGACCATGTTTGAGTATTCAGGAAAATCTGACCTTCAGCACAATCCTTCGAGCCGAATTTCACACCATCATGCCGAAAGCCGCGGGCGAACCATTCTCCGTCCCACGCATATCGCTTTATGTTCGCATCGAGTCTTTCGAGAATAAGCTTTGCCCACGACGATTCGTCCGCCTTCTTGAGAAAGAGAGCGACGTCAATATAGACCTTGAAGGCGTACCGAAGCTGCATTGTGACGAAAATCGATTCACCTTTCCGGCCAAATCTTAGTGTGTCGTTCCAGTCTGCCATCAAGCCGCACGGAAGTCCATGGGCACCGGACCTCTCCAGACTAAACTGGAGTGCACGTTTCATGTGAGCGAAAACCGTGTCGGCCCCTTTGTCGGCATATGGCAAAACTTTCCTGTAGAATTCAGTATCCCCAGTTTCCTCAACGTAAGCGGGAATGGCGTTGAAAAGCCAAAGGGCATCGTCTGAGCGATAGTCCTCTTCTTTCGGCGCAGGTTCGTGACCTGGGTTATGACTGAACGGCAAGATGACCGGCATTGCTCCGCCAGTCGAAACCTGGCCGGTTATCATCAGCTCCAATCGTTTCCTTGCTTCATCCGGAATTGCGTGTATGACACCAAGAAAATCTTGAACCGTGTCGCGATACCCCAACCCATCGCGATCGACGCCGGTGTAGACAAGACTTGCGGCTCGCGACCATGCGTAGGTTATCATTGAATTATAGATTCCCCAGGTATTGATTGTTGCGTTGAGTTCCGGGTCAGGAGTCTTCGCGCTAAACCCTTCGACCCGTTTGTGCCAGAATGATTTCAGCTCCGAGAATGCCTCATCAACCTTTTTAACCTGACGAAATTCATCTGCAGCTTCTTTTCCTTCCTTCTCGGCGCTTCCAATCCCAACGATGACGGCAAACTCTACAGTCTGACCCGGCCTCAGAGAAAACTTTACCTGGAGTGAACCGCAAGGATTATCTCCATACGCCAGGCTGTCAGAACATTTTCCCCGTTCAACTGCGATAGGATTTGCATAAGTCCGGTATGGACCAAGAAATACTTCACGATCTGTGTCGTAGCCGGAGACTTTTGCTCCTACCATGACTTGAAACGTATGACGACCCTGGTCCTTTTCCTTGAAATGTTCCGGCATCGCCGGGATGTTTATGTTTGTACCATGATCGATGATTCCATCAATAACCTTCATCTGCGCAATGTACTGAACATACTGGATGTTTAATAGATCATCCATAGCATTCCAGTTTCCTGCATACTCGAGATAACTAAATGCACTCAACGATCTTTTCTTCTTGGAGGCATTCGTGACTTTAACTTTCCAGATCTCGAAACAGCGACCGAGCGGCACAAAGTAAGTTACCTCAGATTTGATGCCGCTGTATTGAGACTCTATAATTGTATAGGCCATACCATGACGACAAATCGATTTGTATCTTGAAAGCGGTTTCCCTACGGGTTGCCATGATGCGGACCAGAAATCGCGTGTGCCATGATCATGGAAATAGATGTACCGGCCTGGCTGGTCCGTAGGAATGGAGTTGAAACGAAAACGGACAAATCGTCCCATCCCGCCGGATTTGTAAAAGCTGTAGCCGCCAGCATTGTTCGTGATTATCGCACCGTACTCCGTTGAACCCAGGTAGTTCGTCCATGGCTTCGGTGTGTCCGGACTAGCGATAACATATTCTTTGTGTTTGTCGTCAAAATTTCCGTACTGCATAGATTGCCCTTAATTTTGAATATTAGATTCTAAGTTTGAATTAAGGATTCATAATTCAAACTCACATTCAAATTTCACCTTGCCTCTGCAACACCGGCCGCAGCGCGTCTCGCTTCGACTTCTTCCTTTATCTTCTTGACCACGGGCTCGTTGAGTCCGTAGAAGAAAATGAGGAGCAGAACAGCGACAAGCCCTGGAACCACTGGAATAACGCTCATCATGGATTTTATGCCCGATAAGACCTCGACATTTTGTGCCACGTTGGCCTGGAACCCCGTCATAGCGAGAATCCATCCTGCGATGGCCGTACTGATGGCCCATCCCAATTTGTTAGACATGATAGAAGCGGAATAAACGAGACCTGTGGCCCTTCTTCCCGTCTTCCACTCAGAATAGTCAGCCGTGTCCGCGTACATCGCCCACAACAGCGGAGAGATCGGTCCACCGACGACAGAACCAACAATTTGAAGGATAAACATCCAGAGAAGATCCGCGGGCCCGAGCACGAAAAACAATCCCGTCGAAATCAGGGCAGCAACAAAAAGCGCGATAGCCGCGTTCTTCCTGCCGAATACGCGTGAAAACCAGGGAACGAGCAAAACTCCGAGAAGCGAAGATCCCTGTCCGACAACGTTGAAGAATGAAGCGAGAACCTCGTATCCGTACTTATGGCTCTCATCCACGAGAGAAATCGGCTGCTTTCCGAAGAATCCCCATAGCGGATTGATCACGTATCTGACCATGAAATTGATGAAATGCGTCATCCATGGAACAACCTGCTCGCTGACATAGTACTTAAAATAGTAAACTGTTGCATTGAGCCTTATCGCTACAAAAAGAATTAGCAGAATGGTCACGCCAAATAATACAATCCATGGAGTGTTCTTGGAAATATCCTTAAGATCGCCCCTGACTGATGTCTTCTCTTTTGACATCGGCTGGATCCGTTCGTGCGTGGAGAAAAATACTATCGTAAAGAAAATTATTGCAACGATTGCGTAGAGCACCATGGTCGTTTGCCAGCCTTTTGCGCTGTTCCCGCCTCCGAAGTACTCGGCGAGCGGCAACGCGGTGGCTGAAACAACTATACCGGCAGAGTATGCACCGACAAACTTGAAAGAAGAAGCGCTCGTTCGTTCGTTGGGTTCGCCGCTTATCACGCCGAGGAGCGACGTATAAGGAATATTTATTGCCGAATAGAAGAACATGAACGCAATGAACGTCACATAGGCGTAGACGAGTTTTCCCGTCGGAGAGAAGCCAGGAGTGGAGAACGCTAGCACGGCGGCTATCGCGAGCGGGAGAGACATCCAGATCAGATACGGCCTGAACTTGCCCCAACGCGTTTGTGTACGGTCCGCGGTCATGCCGATGCCGACATCAAAGAAAGCGTCCAGCGCCCTCGAGATCGCGATCATGGTACCCGCGGCGGCGGCGGCTAATCCGAATACATCCGTGTAAAAGAAAAGTAAGTACACCATAATTGTCTGCCAGAATAGAACAGATGCAAAGTCACCGCATCCGTATCCAGTCTTTTCCAAGAAAGAAAGTTTCTGACTATCTGTGCTCATATACAGCTCCTTATTGTTTAGCAATTGACCTTTTCATTTGCCCATTACAACTTTTACAACATTTTGGTCTTTCATACAATCAACCGGAATAAGATTCCTTTCGATCTTTTTTCCATTAACCGAAATTTCCTTGATTCCCTTTTCAACTCCATCCGGATTCGATACTCCGATGTGCAGCTTCTTGCCTCTAAAAACTCTCGCGACCTCGAATGACTTCCAGCTTGGTGGCACACACGGATCGATACGGAGACCATCGACTTCCGGTTTAATTCCCAAAATGAATTGCGTCGCCGCGTAATACGACCATGCTGCCGATCCTGAGAGCCACGGGAGTCTCGACGCGCCTCGACGCGGACTCCGCGGGCTGTTTATGAATTGGGAATAGACATAAGGCTCAATTTCCCTTACTTCAGCTCGCTCGCTATACGATGCCGGCATATAGGCCCGAAAAATATCAAACGCCTTGCCGCCATGTCCCAACATGGCCTCTGCGATGACCGCCCAACCTTGTGTGTGGCAAAAGATGGAGCCGTTCTCTTTCATACCCTTATTGAAAAGCGCAGCCTTCATCACCGAAATGTCGGTCTTCTCATAAGGCGGATCGCAAATCGTCAAGCCGTATTCCGTCCAGAGATGCTGATGAGTTCTTTGCATGATCAGTTCGGCGGTCTCTTTCGAGGCATGTCCACTAATCACCGCCCAGGTTTGCGGATTCAAGAAAATTTTGCCTTCATCATTTTTGCGAGAACCGAATGTTGCACCGTCTTCACGATAGCCGCGCAAGAACCATTCTCCATCCCAGGCATGCTTCGCCAGACTTTCATCCAACTTCTCAAGATTTTTCTTAGACCACAAGATTTCCTTTTTGTTGCCCAGATACTCATTCACTTCGATGTAAGTATCCAGTGCATATCTCAATTGAAATGCCACAAAAACCGATTCGCCTTTTTGTCCAAGCTGGAGACAATCATTCCAGTCAGCCGCCAACCCGCACGGCAAACCATGCCGTCCGGAATGGTCCAAACTAAATTCGATGGCACGCCTCATGTGGCCGAGCACAGTATCTTTGCCTTTGTCCGCGTATGGAAAAACCTTCCTATAAAAATCGACATGCCCGGTCTCTTTCACATAGGCCGGCACGGTATTGAAAAGCCACAGACAATCGTCGGAACGATATTCATTTTCCGACGGCGGTTTCTCGTGTCCTGGATGATGGCTGAATTGTTTCACGACAGGCATTGCTCCTCCCGTAGAGGCCTGTCCCGTCATCATCAGCTCAAGACGTTTCTCAGCTTCATCGGGGATGATGGACAAAACCCCCAGCAGGTCTTGAACCGTATCGCGGTAACCGAGTCCGTCACGCTCGCCTGCATACACGATGCTCGCTGCACGCGACCATACATATGTAATCAGACAGTTGTACGGGCTCCACATATTCATCATACTGTCGAACTGAGGGTCGGGGGTTTTTACAGTCATGGACTTAAGTCTCGAATGCCAGTGAGATTTTACGTTTTCAAATTCATGCTGAGCCTTTTTGATGTCCGAAAATTCACCGACCGCCGCCCGGCCTTCCACCTCGGCCTGACCGATTCCCAGCAGGACTAACAATTCCTTCGATTCACCGGGATTAATTTCTAAGTCGGTTTGAAAAACGCCGCAGCCGTTGTCGCCGACGGCAATTGAATTCCCACATCGTCCCTGTTCCACAACCAGTGGATTCGCATATCCACGATAAGCGCCGATAAACTTTTCGCGATCGGTATCGAAACCGACGATGTCTGCACCGACTAATGCAAAAAACATGTGCCGCGATTGAGGGTCCGCAGCAAAATCGCCGCGCACAACCGGCAGGAAAGGATTTGTGCAGTGATTGATGATGTTGTCGACGACTTTCATCTCCACGATGAACTGCGTGTACTGGAGGTTCACCCAGTCCATCCACATCTGCCAATGGGATGAATACTCGATGAAAGGGAATATACTCAACCGGCGTTTCTGATCGCTTAGGTTCGACACCTTCAGGAGCCAGCATTCCATTTGTTTCTCCAGCGGGACGAAGTAGGTACTTTCAGTGCGGACGTTCGAGTATTCCGACTCGATAACCGTATAAGCTGTACCATGACGACAAATGGATTTGAATTTATCCAAAGGTTTGCCGGTCGGCTGCCACGATGCCGACCAGAAGTCACCCGAATCTTTATCGCGCAGATAAAAGTACCTGCCGGGTTGGTCCATCGGTAGATTGTTCGGGCGCCATCTAGTAAACCGCCCCTGTGCTGCCGAGTTGAAGAAGCTGTATCCGCCGGCGTTGTTGGTGATAATCGCGCCGTACTCCGTCGAGCCGAGATAATTACTCCACGAGCGCGGCGTATCAGGCCGCGTAATTACATATTCTTTGTTTTCATCGTCAAAGTAACCAAATTTCAATTTATCGTCCTTATTGATAATGATTCATAGGGGATTACAGCAAAATTGAAAACCCCACCAAGAGACCGACGTGAGAAAAGACGTAGTCATACTTGTATGAACCATAGCCAAAATCTTCGCTGCTAGACCACGCATGGCTTCGGTAGTTCACTTCAGCACGCAAAACTACAGACTGAGTTAATAAGAATTTTGCACCGGCACCCAGGTTGATGACCCCTATGTCGAATTTGTCGCTCATTTGTACAACCGTGCCGCCGCCCATCATAGGTACTTGGATAGAATTTGAGATACCATAACCGGCTCGAACGAACAGCGCTGCTTTCGAATTGGGAGGAAGGTAAGTATAAGAAAGATTAAGTAGAAAATACTGAGCCGGTTGCGCATGTTGAACTGCCATGAGACTGATTTCAGGCTCGACTGAGAGACCATCAAGCAAATAGTATCCGGGAGAAATTGAGAAGAAAAGGAATTGTTCGGTTTGAGAATCGCTAGATGAATTGCCTAAATAAGTCCCGGTACTCTTATCTGTGGTTGAGCCGAGGCTGCCCGAAAACGAAAGTTCTAAATCTCCCTTGTTGAATTGTGCGTTGCTCATCGACGACGTTAACAGCAAAAAGCCGATTACTGCCACCATGGATTTCATTGTTGCCTCCCTTATTATTAGTTTTGTTCACATCGGGCGTCGCATGTACCGGAAGAACATGAACACTGCAAACAGCCGCGACCTGTTTAAAATATAAATGATTCCTCAATTTTACCAGCCTAGAAACAGGGATCGCCAACGGCATATTTTGGTTTGCCTTCTGACCACGTGATCAGGTGCAGGCCTTCGATTTACCTTTGTGGATGACTCTGAACAAAACTGACAATTTCATCTACGGTCGAAAACACGAGTCCTGTCACTGTATCAGCAGCGCCGTAGTAGATAGCCAATCGTCCGGTCGCACCATCACATAACATGGCGCACGGGAAAACCACGTTCGGCACATCGCCGACGCACTCATATATTGTCTGCGGAGACCAGAGGTAAGGCTCGGCTCTTGCAATCACTTTCCACGGCCTCTCCGGATCAAGAAGCACCGCTCCCGCACTGTAAACAAATCCGTTGCATGATTGAAGAACGCCGTGATATATCAGAAGCCAGCCTTCAGACGTCTCGATAGGAATCGGTCCCGCTCCAATCTTTGTGTATTGCCACGAATTCCCAACTGGACTCATGACATGGCGATGCTTGCCCCAGTAACAGAGGTCGGGGCTTTGACTTAAGTAAATATCGCCGAACGGTGTATGCCCGCTGTCGGACGGGCGCGAGAGCATCACAAAATTTCCTTTTATCTTACGAGGGAACAAGACGCCGTTTCGATTAAACGGCAGGAAGGCATTCTCGAACTGATGAAATGTCTCGAAATCATTTGTCCAACCCACGCCGATTGTCGGGCCATGATAATAATTGCACCACGTGACGTAGTACCGATCCTCGATCCACACAACGCGCGGATCGTAGCCGTAAACGAAATTGCCGACTTCAGGATCATCACACTTGAACTTCAATGGGCTCGGATCGAGCTTCCACGTCAGTCCATCCTTACTGAATCCACGATGCAGTCTCATTTGTCTCGCCCAGTTGTCGCATCGGAAGACGCCCGCGAACTCGCCTTTGTACGGAACGACCGCACTGTTGAATATGCTGTTTGAAGTCGGCAGGAGGTCGCGCGGTATCACAGGATTTTTCGAATATCGCCACACCGGCTTGTTATGTCCAGCAGGTTTCTCTTCCCATGGTAAATTTGGAATCGGATTTTGATTGATGATTTTGACTGAGCTCATATTATCCTCGCTGTTTCATAAACAATAAAGACTATTGTTTCCAATTGTCCGTCCTGAAGGTTGGTGCCGGTAGCCCTTCCTTATTAAAGAACGTTGCTTCATCGGTGTTGGTCCATGTGTATCTCACCGCAATCGGTTTCTTTATCTCATCGCTATAGACAATCAACTTTCTTCCCTCGACTTTGACATTCGCCTTGACAAAGACGCTGTCTTTCCCCGCGATCAAGAAATTCGCATTGCCGCTGCTGTCTTTGATAATCAAACCGCCATCGGCGTTATCGAACGAGAGGAAAATTTTCCCGTTTTGAATTTTCATTGAGCGGTACAAAGGTCCGGAGTAAATGACTTTCTTGTGATAATCTTTGGCGAGTGCCCACAAAGCCAAACGCGAGCCGACATCCTGCTTATCGGGTGGATGAATTGTCGAGGTTGGAGCGATGTCGAGCGTGACTGCAATACCCGTGTTCGGAACGGAGAGAGTGCGGAATTGGGCATCGCGAACCACATATGATTTTGATTTCTCACCATACGCGAAGGGTGCTATCTGCACGTAGTAAAACGGGAAATTGCCTTCCCCCCAATCGGTCCTCCAATTCTTGATCATGAGTCTGAACAGCGCCTCATAATTATCGTAATCGCTCGGCAGATTCGAATTCGATTCTCCCTGATACCATATCGTCCCCTTGATGCAATACGGTATAAGTGGGGCTGTCATGCCGTTGAAAAGCATGGTCGGCGTGTCCGGACCGACGTCGACAGAAGTTTTCGGACGACTGTTGAACTCACCTGCGGCACCATACCTGTAGAATTTGTTATTCATGAATTCCGCGACAGGCAAATATTTCCAATCGCCGGAAAGCGAGATGCCCGACAAAGTGTCCGGCTTGCTATAGATTTGCATCTTGACGTCATTTCCCCAGATACCGCCGCCTCCGCCCGTGTCGATAACTCTGACAGCAATCACCAGAACAGAATCCTTCACAATTCCCTTAGGGATTTCGTAAATCCTAGGAGTCGCCCAGAATCCGCCGCCGAGCATTCCGCCGACCTTCACGCCGTTTACATATGTTTCGTCCATATCATCGATGGGGCCAAGCGCCAGCACAAGATTTGTGTCAAGCCAACTTTTTGGTATCTCGATTTTTTTCCTGAACCAGACCGTGCCATCGAACTCTCCTACTTCCGTTGCTTCCCAGTAGGTCGGCAGCTTCATGGTACGCCAACTACTGTCATCAAAATCAGCTCTGTGACAAAGGCTGTCTTCGAAATCAAGATTCTCAAATTGATGCGCCGGCGGCTTTGCACTGATGTCGATCACGGGGTGGCTGAATATCCAGTCGTTCAGCTTCTTCACCTGACCACGCGCGCTGTCGATCTTCTCAACGATCGGCGTGTAGTCAGGCATCCCGCCTAGAAACTTTCCGCCTATCCACGATTGTATCCTTGTTCCTCCCCAGCTCGACACGATCAAACCGATAGGCACATGAAGCTCTTCGTAGAGTTTTCTTCCGAAAAAATATCCCACCGCGCTAAACTTTGCCACGGTCTGAGGGTTGCACTCGTTCCAAGCTCCCACGCAATTAAACTCGGGCTGGGCCGAAACGGCTCTCGCTACGGTGAACAGTCTAATGTTTGGAAAATTGGCAGCCTGAATTTCTTCTGCGGAATTCTGGATCGGATTGTCCGGAGGCCATCCGGCAAGTGGCATTTCCATATTCGATTGACCGGAACACAGCCAAACTTCTCCGAGCATTACGTTCTTATATATGATTGTCGAATCTCCAATCTGCAGGCTCACCTCATACGGACCTCCCGCCTTGACCGTCTTCAATTTGACCTTCCAGAGGCTGTCGGGTAAGACTTTTGTCTTCGCCGATGCTCCCCAGCTCGCTTTAATCGAAACGGGTGCACCGGGCGTTGCCGTGCCCCAGAAAGTTACATTTGTTTTTTGCTGCAGGACCATGTTGTCAGAAAATATAGACGGGATTTCAATAAACGGTTTGTTTGACTCCGCCTTTGCAATCACAATGAGAAACAAGAATAACGCAATGAGTTTCATATTAATCCTCGAAGTTGAGTAAACATTTTACCATCGGCAGGTGTAAATATGACGACACAAAAGTCAAAAGAAACGCTGCTCGAGAACTGACTTTCAGGTTGCATTCTGAATTCAATATGCCGTTACAATATTTGGATCTGGGTTTTCTATTTTCGAATAAATTATCTCAACGCGGCTGAGCTGAGCCACGTCGTTGAATCTTATTTTCAAATACCTGCTGTTCGGCGGAAACTCCGCACATGTATAGACTGCCGGCGTAAAAAACCTGTAGAAATTCTTATAAGGAGGAAAAGTTTCCACTTTTGCGCCAAGCGGCTTCAGGGTATTTACAGAATCAGATGCGGAAAAATCCAATCCGCATTCTCCGTTCGTCAAAAACACTTCTACTCTAAATGAATCGATCGGGTGTGGAACTCGATATATAATGTAGGAACCAGCCGTTCCCCTCAGCCTGCTGAAATCATCTTTAGCTCTGTAAGAATCCTGGTATGTGAGAAACTGCAGGCTATCCGACTTCATAAAAATTTTCGTAGAGTCACTCAACTCATCCACCAACTCTTTGCAATTGACATCGACTGGTCCGACAGCATTCGAAGGCGAAGAGACCCCCGAAGAATTCTCGGCGCTCACTCTGTAAAGATAACTTTTCCCGAGCTGCGCGGTTGTATCCTCGAAAAGTGGACGGAACACTTCGCCTGCGTCGCTCACACCGTCTGCGACGATTTGCCATTGAGTAGAATCACCCGCCATCCTCTGTATCTCATACGAAGAAGCGCCGGCAGAACCCTGCCATGAGATATGATATACATCAGGCACGGGTAACATGGTCGGCGAATCCGGGATCGGAAGCGGCGGCTCCGGCAGACTGTCAATCGCATACGCGGCATTTCTCATGATATCAACAATTTCTTTCTCGTGATAAATGCTGTCCGAGGGAAAACCGGGAAAACGGTACGATCCCACTCCATAATTTTCCCCATGTTGGTAGAAGCCGCCGTCACGACTGTGAAACCTCAAACTCCATATCATTATTCCTGAAATGCCGTTATCGATCACCGTATCGACAAGGGCTTTTGCGTCCTGAGGATTTCTAAAACCAAATTCGCCGATGAAATAAGGTTTCCTCCCTTCCGTCAATTTACGATTCGAAAGTGCATCGCGAACCGCATTACTCAGAGTTGTATAATAATGAGTTGAAAGCACATCGAAGTTTGAGTCGGCGACCTCATTCTCCGTAAGAAGCGGCGCGTGCATCCCCTCAAGCACTAAATGATTTTTGTCTATGCGCTTTATGTAAGCCGCAATTGTATCCTGCCATGAGAGAGGTGTTTCAAGTTCATTGCCGGTTTCCCACCCTAAAATGGCTTTGTCATCCTTATAGAGGATGCCGGTGTAAACATTTTTTCTATGCAAAACATAGCTGATCGTCTTCTCAAAATCGGAAATTAACTGCAGGTCCGTCCAGAAATCGTTCGGCTGCTTGCCTCTAAATGCTGCATATTCCGCCCTTCCACCCCACCACCACCAATTATCGACGAAGGGGATTATCAGCCGCACTCCTTCTTCATTTGCAGTTTGGAGCACCTTGTCCAATGCGTGGAAGGCCCGCTCGTCAAACTCTCCCGGCCCTTCGACATGACGAATTATGTTCCGTGATTCTCCTGCTCTCCGAACTGACAAAGTATAAATCCGCGCCACTTTCCCGCCTTCAATCTTGATAGTTCTAAGAGCGTCTCTAATTTCAAATTCGGTCGGCAGACGCCAAGGATTTGAGTCATCAAATGGCAGGTAGTCTTCTATATATGACAGGTTTGGTATATTATATGAAACGAATCTGAACTCTTTCTTCCCATCCATCAGCTTGTCTTTGTTTGCGGAGATAAAATTCTCGAATTGACCCGACGCACCGCAACCCGCGTTCAGGATACTTACGGCAAAAATAATCGCCCATAGAAATCGCCTCATATCAGTCGTCTCTGATTTCAATAAAATTCTTATGAAGATAACACTGTTCGCCCTTAAGATGAAGAGAAAATTTTCTTGAACCGTATGTCAAAAAGTATTATCATTTTTTCGAGAAAGGGTCTTTCATTCAACCTTTTAGAAATCTGTTAAGAGAAACCGCGCGAATCCGCAGGAGAACTTGAATGTCAGAAGATAATCGAAGCATAATCAAAAAGATGATCCCGTCATTGAATCAGAGCTTGCTCAAAAAGTGGTATCCCATGGTTGTCGACAAGGTTAACGGCGGCTATTATACTAATATTACCTACGATTGGAAGTTAGAACCCGAGCAGCCTAAAATGGCGGTAACCCAGGGGCGACACATGTGGACGGCAGCAAAGGCGGCGATGTACTTCGACGAAGGTGTTTATGCAGACGCAGCGAAGCACAGGTTCGACTTTTTCAGGAAAAAGATGTGGGATCAAAAATACGGCGGCTTCTACCAGATGCGCGACCAGAAAGGTGAAACAACCGATTACCTCGGATTCTTCGATGAGAAACGCACATACGGAAATGCATTTCTGATTTACGGCCTGGCCGCTTTGTACGAGTTAACCGGAGATGCAAAAGTTCTCGACTTTGCCAAGGAAGCTTTCCACTGGGTTGAGGAACATGCCAAGGATCCGAAGGGCCTGGGCTATTTTCAATTCCTGACGAGAGATGGAAAACCAATAAGCAAAGAAGGCGAGTACAAAACTAAAGCTGACGACACCGTAGAGGCGGGATACAAAGACCAAAATTCTTCGATCCACCTGCTTGAGGCTTACGCAGAATTATATAATGTATGGCATGACAACATGCTGAAGGAAAAACTTTACGATCTTTTGACTCTCATCAGGGACGTTATCACAGCCCCCGAAGGTTACATGAACCTCTTCTTCGACAACGACTGGAAGCCGGTGTCATTTCGAAACGCGCCGAAGGAAGTGAGAGAAAAAAACTACCGGCTGGAGCACGTTTCATTCGGACATAACTATGAAACGGCATTCTTGATGTTGGAGGCATCCCACACGCTAGGATTAAAAGATGACGTGAAGACACTGACAGTCGCAAAGAGAATGCTTGACCATGCAATCCAGAACGGCTGGGAAAAGGACAACGGCGGATTTGTCGACGCGGCATATTATTTTGCCGGAGAGAATAAGTGCACGGTCATCCAGGATACCAAGAACTGGTGGGCTCAAGCTGAAGCGATAAATGTTCTGCTGATGATGTCAAAGATTTTCCCGAAAGAACCGATCTACAAAGATTACTTCACTAAAGAGTGGAATTATATAGAGAATTTCCTCCTCGATCACGAGCATGGCGACTGGTTCGAAGGCGGACTTGACAAAGAGCCTCACTACAAAACCGGTAGGAAAGGACACATCTGGAAAGGTTGTTACCATACGGGAAGATCGCTGATGAATTGCACTAAGATGCTTTCTGAAGACTATCCTGATTTAACTCCGACAAACAAAGGGTTTGCAGAAGTTGCGAACAGCTTCAATCGAATGATAAATCACTGGAAAAAAGTGGGTGAAAAGCTCCAATAGATAACGGAGACACCAAGGACCCCGATTCATACCGACAGAGAAAGTGAAAACTCAAGAACATATCAGGGGAATCTCTCATAGCAATCATCGGTTTTGTAATACGGTACCTAATGAGCAGGAATCAGTCTCTGAGGCCTAAGCGGGCCTCTCGTGTCGTAATTCTTCTTTGTGTCATAATTTCGTTCTCATTCCAAGGATGTATCACTTTCCTTTTTCAGGGAAAGCCAAATTACGTCATGGTTAATGGCACACAATTCATTTATAAAGGCAAACCATACTATTATATTGGAACAAACATGTGGGACGGCTGTTATCTCGGAGCACCCGGGGCAATTGGAGACAGACCAAGATTGATCCGGGAATTGGACAATTTGAAATCATTAGGGATCACCAACTTACGAATACTCGCCGCGTCCGAGAACTCATACATAACGAATTCCCTGAAGCCAGCAATCCAAATGAAACCCGGCATTTATGATGAAGATTTGTTGGAAGGACTGGATTTTATTCTTTCCGAAATGAACAAGCGGGACATGCACGGCGTGATTTTCCTGAACAATTACTGGGAATGGTCTGGGGGTATGGCCCAATATAATGATTGGGCAAACGGCGGTGGAGGCATCGATCCGGCGAACGGCAATTACGGTCCTTTCATGGATTATTCAGCGACGTTTTATGTCAATGAAAAAGCCCAGAAGTCGTTCTTCAATTTTCTAACGGACATCCTGACAAGAAGAAACAAATACGATGGATGTTATTATTACGAAGAACCGGCGATAATGGCGTGGGAGCTTGCAAATGAGCCGCGTCCCGGAAGAGACGACAAATATCTCAAAGAATATTATCGCTGGATAGACTCGACGGCGCATTTCATTCACAGCATCGACCGCAACCATCTTGTCACGACGGGCAATGAAGGTTTGATCGGAAGCTTGATGGATTCCACAATTTACCTGACAGCGCAAGGGTCCAAGTATATCGATTACGTTACGTTTCATCTGTGGCCCAAAAATTGGGGCTGGTTCAACGCGAAAGATATCGCCGGGACATATCCTCGAACTGAGATGAACGCCATCCAATACGTCGATCGGCATATCGAGCTTGCACGTGAACTTGGGAAGCCAACAGTCATGGAAGAATTCGGGATACCACGCGACAGCGAGTTCTACGCGCCAGGCACGCCGACGACGTCGAGAGACAAATATTTTGAAAAAATCCTGGGACTTATATATGACAGCGCCGCCGTCGGTGCACCGATTGCCGGCACAAATTTCTGGGGATGGGGCGGTGAAGGAAGACCTCAACACTCCGACTACAGGTGGTTGCCGGGCGATCCGTTCACCGGCGATCCGCCGCAGGAGCCGCAGGGATTAAATTCCGTTTACGATGTCGACACAACCACTCTGTTTATTCTCAAAGCCGACGCAATGAAGATGATTGCACTCAGCGACACCGAAAGAATTCGCGGTGAAAAGAAAGTGGTGCAGGGCAAAAATATTAAATTCTGAAGTCGAAGCTCCGCACTGATTCAACATCTGAAATCAAAAACTTGAGAGGACGAACGCAAGCAATGAGGATCGTCATTCCGAAAACATGGAATTCTCTATACTGTAGGGTAGGTGCTTCGAGTCCTAACTCAGTATTTACTTGCTTCGTTAAGCGTTAGGACCGCCTCATCACTCAGCTTTATTTCTGCTGCCTTCATCAATGATTCCAATTGGGCGAGATTCGTCGCACTCGCGATAGGCGCAGCCACCGATGGTCTCGACTGGAGCCATGCTATCGCAATGCTCGCCGGTGTGCTGTCATACTCCCGCGCCACTTCATCAAGCCCGGAAAGGATTCTGAAGCCTCGTTCAGTCAAATATTTTTTCACACCGCTCCCTCTCGCGCTTTTTTGTAAATCGGCTTCAGAGCGGTATTTCCCCGTCAAGAAACCGCTCGCCAGGGAATAGTAAGAAATCACACTGAGGTTTTCTTTTAGACAGATTTTTTCATAAGACATTTCAAATTTTTCCCGGTCGTACAAATTGTATTCGGGCTGAAGGGTCTGGTAGCGCGGATAGTCCTTTTTTCCACTCGTCTCGAGAGAACTCTTCAACCTCTCGGGCGAAAGATTGGAAGCCCCGATCCATCTTACCTTTCCTTCAGTCACCAACTGCGAGTAAGCCTCCAAGGTTTCTTCAACCGGGACGGTTTCAACATCCCAGTGAGTCTGGTACAGATCTAAGTAATCGGTTTGCAGACGCCGCAATGAATCTTCAGCGGCATGGAGAATATATTTCCTTGAGATGTCTCTTTTCCCCTGTCCCATGTCCGATCCGACTTTTGTCGCAATCATCACTTCATCGCGGTTGCGACGCTGTCTCATCCAGTTACCGATTATCTTCTCGGATTCGCCTCCTTTATTTCCCGGTGCCCACCGGGAATACGAATCCGCAGTGTCGATGAGATTGAAACCACGAGCGACGAAGGCGTCCAGCAACCGAAAAGCCGTCGTTTCGTCAACCGTCCAGCCAAATACATTCCCACCGAAGGCAAGCGGTGCAATACTAAGAGAAGATCTTCCAAGTTGTCGTCGTTCCATATCTAAGGCAAATTCTATGATTACATAATCTCAACTAAGGCAAAACGTCTTGAAATACTGATTTGTTTCAGCGTCATTCTACTCTCTTCCTGAAATTCTTTTTTCAAATATCTCCTTGAGTTGTTTGTACTGCGGGTCGTTTACTCCTTGAAGCTTGGCAAAATCATTCATTGCCGACTTTGCCTTGGTCATGTCTCGTTTTATCATATATAGTACGCACAATCTATAAACCAGCGATGGATCGTTTTCAAGTTCCGCGCGCGCTTTTTCCAGGTATGGCAGCGCTTCGATATTCTTCTGTGCAAAAAGTATTTTCCCGATGAGTAGATCGGTGTATGGAACCTCCCGGATGTTATTGGCATCCTTCAAAACATCCAATGCCTCGGAAACCTGACCGACCTTCAACATCGCTTCAGCTTTGTCTATGTAGGGCTTTATTTTTGCCGGCATCAAAATCATCATGTTCCCTGCTTCGTCAGACCCGGTGAATGTCGGATCCATGTTTCTAATTACGGCAAGTGTATTCCCTGCGTCCAAAGCAAGGCCGGAGTCTTTCTGGACTCTGTATTTCAGTATCTGGACCTGCAACGCAGTGCTGCGATTCAAACTTGCACTCTCCAATTTTTCTATGCACAAAAGTGCATCCTTATAATGTTTTTGCGATGAATAGATAGAAGCAAGAGTGAACTGCGCATAAGAGCTTGTGTCTGAACCGGGCGATTCTTTCAAGTACCGTATCGCATTTGTAAAATCGCTTGCCTTGACCGCCAAACTAGACGCATAGTAATATGACGAAACGTCCAGGGGCGCGGTATAAGCTATTGCGAAGTATTCCTTGGAAGCACGTTCCGGATCTCCGATCGACTCGTAGTAGGCAGCCAATTTCTTATGGGCCGTGATAGAGTTTATGTTAGCATACTGTATAGTCATGAACGCTAAGGAATCAATAATGCCATGAGGGATGTAAGTATTGCGGAAATTGTTTGCCGTGGACTCAGGCTGAAACGGCCATCCCGCTTTCAAATGTTCTATCCGCAGATGGGCAATCAAACTGTCAAGCTCGGTGTAACCCCAGTCGGCCCTGTCACATGTGGAGCAGTTGATTTTCGATGTATCCCATCTCTCTTCGATCATTCCATGCAGCCTGAGCGCGTCGAGAAAGCCGTCCGCCATCAGGAACTGTCCATCGATGTTCGGGTGAAGATGGTCGGTCATCAAATTATCTCCAACGATACCGTTCAGAGAATGCTCTTCGAAGAGAAGTTTCAGCGAGACACTATAGGCACCAAGCGAATCAGCAAGATGAGCAATGATCTCATTGAAGTCTTCCGGTGCCCTAAACCTGATTACGTCCAGATCCTTCGCGCGGATATATTCATCTTTGGCCTTGTCTGAAAAGCCGTCTTCTTCAAGCCTTCGTGCATTCTGGTACACCGAGTCTGCCGGGGGATAGATTCCATAACGCACCGAGCGAAAAGGAGCCAAGTCCCTGACGTTGCTGACAAGATCGCTGATGATCACCGGCACGCCGGCATCTTTGAATTTCCAGAGGAGTGCACCCATGTTGTCCGAGAACTGTTTTAACCCTTCCGAATACATCTTTGAAGCATAAGGGACGAGGTCCTTGCCGACCATCTTCTCCATCAAAGTCCCCTTTGACTCGTCGTTACTCTGCGGGTGCATCATCTTAACAAAGTCGACAATGCCCGACTCGATTAGTTGATACGTTCTCAGATGGACGAGCCTAAGCCGGAGCTTCTTCGTCCAGACGGGGATCGACCCGTTCTCCATCGATGCGACGCCAAGTGCACCATAGTATTCGTTGTGTCCCGTGTAAATCAGGATGGCATCTGGTTTCTGTTGCAGGATTTCGTCTGTAAAATCCAGCAAAGCGTAGCTATTTATCGCCGTCATGCCGAGATTAACGACCTCGATGGTACGATCAGGAAAGGTATCTTGAAGCCACTTCCTTAGGATCGTCGTGAAAGCAAGATTGGCATCGTAAGGAAAACCTTGCACCGAAGATTCTCCCAGCACGAAGATTCTATATTCGTCTTCCGGCTTCTCTCTCAGGAAATACTGAGACAGCGGAGTCGGAATCGGCTTTTCAAGCTTACTGAAAAATCTCTCACCAACGTGACGATTGATTTCGTAATACCTTGGATCCGGGCTGGAGACGAAAAGACTCAGGTCCTCGCCGTAAGAAAATATCCTCAACGAGAATTCGAGGAGTGCGAGCAAGAAGAATGGGAAAGCAACCACTATAAAGTTGAAAAGTATTTTCTTTTTATCTTTCAATTCAAGCATAAGACTCTTGGATATCAGGCTTTTTGTTCATCAAAGTTGGCGCGGATGACCCACAAATTTAACCATTTTCTCCACATCGTGAAATGAAAACCATAAAAAAAGTCCCGATTCGCATGAAGCAAATCGGGACTTCATAGAGACCTTTCGTTTACTTCGTCAGCAGCATCTTTCTCACCTGACTTATGCCCGGTGCTATGAGGCGGTAGAAATACACACCACTTGAAAAGCGTGACCCATCAAGCCTAACTTCATAAGCCCCGGGCCGCTCGGTCTCATTTACCAAAGTCACTACTTCTCTGCCGAGCACATCATAGACTTTCAAACTCACGTGGCCGGTCGATGAAAGCTGATAATTGATTACCGTCGACGGATTAAATGGATTGGGATAATTCTGCTCCAGCCTATCGGTTAGCGGGATTCGATCATCACCACCGTTACGAACGGCAGAACTTATGCTCGACCAGTTGTAAACATCAAAATTCGTGAACGATTGGAGGGTTCCGCCGTCTGCGGACTCGATAGTACCCCCGCTATATGAAATCGAAACGGTGTCACGTGTCGCGAACGAAGCCTCGTCGAAAACGAGCATGATTGTCGTGCTGTCATGGGCCTTCAGCGAGGCGGTTAGCGAAGATGACATTGTATGTCTATTGCGGACAACGATGAATTCGTAGGATTCGGAGGATGGATCTTTCATCGGTTTATTGAATGTCAATTCCATGTTCGCACCATCGGAAGTGACTATCGAAGATAGACAGGCAGGCGGAGATCCGGAAGGAGCGTCAGCAAATGATTTGATGCCGAACCCATAAGAGTATAGTGGAGAATAGCTGCTGTCGCCGAAGTTCATCGGAATCTGTGAATTGCTCTTCGGCCACGTTCTCGACAGTACCCCGATCGGCTGAAAATCGCCAAATAGGATATCGGAGACTCCATCACCCTCCGTTCCTGGAAGCCACACTGCAAAGATGGCGTCACAGTAGTGAAGAACCGGCGCAAGGATCAGTGGTCTGCCTGAGACGAGAATCAGAACCACAGGGGCACCATAGCCTTTCATCTTTTTGATCAATGTCACCTGGTCAGATGGAAGGTTTAAGTCCTGTCTGTCTCCGTAAGTCTCCGCGTAAGGCGTTTCACCGACTACAACTACGGAATAATCGGCGGATGTGTCTGCAAAATTGCCAGTTTTAGAGAAGACTATCGAATCGCCCGGTGCCGCCGCTTGCATTCCCTGCAGGATTGTCGTTCCGACCGTAATGTTGCCACTTGCGCCTTGCCAAGACATCGTCCACCCTCCGCATTGATATCCGAGATCATTGGCACTGGCACCGGCTACCAAAATCCTTTTGCCTGTCTTTAGGAATGGAAGAATTCCATCTTTCTTCTTTAGAAGCACAACGGACTCCCGGACACCTTGGCGGGCAATGGCACGATGCGCTGATGAGCCTACTGACGAGATCAAAGTCTTGTCCGCATAGGGATGTTCAAAAAGACCAAGCCGGAATTTTTGCGACAAAATTCTTTTCACGGCATCGTCAATCCGTTCAATTGGTATAACACCCTTGTTAATCAAACTTTTGATGGTATCAATATAAGTACGATGATTAAATCCAATGAAAACTGACATCATTGCCATGTCTTCGCCCGCGTTGATGGAATGCGCGATGGCAGCTCCGTATAATATCTGGCTGGGATAAGGGACAGTGGGATCACCCGCATACAGGAAGCTGTTGAAGTCTGAGACCGTAAGGCCATTGAAACCAAGTTCAATTTTCAAGAGCGAGTCTTCCAGGAAAGGATAACCGTTGATATGGATCCCGTTCCATTGATTCTGAGCTATCATGATAGAGCCGACTTTTTGATTTATGGCAGACAGGTATCCCGGCAAATGAATTTCGCGCAACGTTTGGTCATCACATAGGGTATTTCCGTTCGTCACTCCGCCTGTAGTTCCTCCGTCGCCGATAAAATGTTTGGCGCATGCAAGCACGTCCACATACTTAGCAGACGTATCGCCTTGAAAACCGCGCACTGCTGCCGCGGCCATTCCTTTTACTAAGTCTGGATCTTCTCCGAACGACTCGTATGTACGGCCCCATCTTGCGTCCCTCGCCACTGCAACTACGGGTGCAAAGGTCCAATCAATTCCTGTGGCTTTCATCTCTGCTGCCGTGGTCTGTTCTTCCTGAGCGACCAGGTCGGTATCTCTTGTGCATCCCATTCCGATGTTGTGTGGGAACACTGTTGCACCGTACATTGCGCCAAAACCATGAACTGCATCGATGCCGAAGAGAATTGGGATCTTCAGACGTGTCTGCAAAGCATAAGCTTGAAGCGAATCATGAAGATCAGCCCAGGCCTGCGGTGTTTTATCGGCCGGTCCGGTATCTGCGGTGGCAAGAACCGCACCAATATAGCAAGATGCGATGTCGGATGGTGTAGCTATGTCCGAGTAATTCATGAGCACCATCTGACCTACTTTTTCATCCAATGTCATCCTACCGATCAAATCATCAACTCTCTGCTGAATCGTCAGCGTCGTATCCTGATAGGGAAGAGTTTGAGAAAAAGTTTCAGTGGCACATGCAAGTACAAAATGGGCAACGAATAATGTAGTGGTCTTTCTCATTGTGGGGCTTCCTCCGTTTCAACTGACGGGAATGGCGTTATTCAGAAAGGGACATCTTCGTTGCAGAAGCACCATTCCCTTGTTCTAAGTTATACGACCTTCCTGTTTTAACTTCGAGTTTTCCTCACCTCTAGACTTCGTTTACTGCTTCAGAATTGCTCCGCAAAGAACAGCGGATATTTTTTTCCGATGCAAATCATTCTCCCAGCGGACACTTTCCAGATTCAACTTCACCACAGCTACAGGAAAATCAACCTCTCATAAACCCTATCCATGACCATTTCCCCCTTACCGTCCGCCGGAGACCTGAGCTTGAAATCGCCGGTGTTCGATTAGCTAAGGGAACCAACAAAACAAAAAGAGTTTGACGCCCGACTCAATGCGCGATCCTTCCAAATCTACCTTGGAGACTTTTGATAAATGTCCGGCTCTTCCTTTCTGGGCGGCGCAATGTGAAAGAACGGATTTTCCTTTACCTTTGGATCCAGTTTTGCAGCATAAACTTTTTTGTCCATAGCGACTTTAGCCCATTCTCTGGGATCGACATCGATATGCCCTGCAACCATCTCAGGCACATTATAAGTTTTCAAAAATGTCCCGTAGAAATTTGGATCCTCTTGCGGCAGTATGAAAGGCTTTGATGAAACACCGTTACTGTCTAAATGACTGAAGTATGGTCTCGCTAGCAATTCATTATCTCGCTTCGAGCTGAACACAAACCACCTTCCGTTCCTCGACCATGAGTGGAAGCTATCCGTCTCGTCGCTGTTGCATTCCAATCGCTTGCATTGTTTTGTCTCGAGGTTGAAGAGATATAAATCCGCACTCTTGAGATAAATCGGAAAGTTGCTGTATTCCGATCCGGTGAAGAGCACGAACCTGCCGTCGGGAGAAACTCTCGGCTCTGTTATGCTTCCTCCAAAGTCTTCCGCCGACAGAACTGTTTCCAACTTTCCCCACGTGTTGGTCTGCGCATCATATGGAATTCTCATCAGATCGTATCGAATCCTTCTCCACGCAAGTCCTCTCCTGCCATTCTGAGTCATCCAAAATGTGTCGAGCTTACTCGTCGAACAAAAATACAGATACTTGCCGTCGGGCGACCAGCAAGGAAAAGTCTCCATACGGTCAGGATTGGCGAGATCAGGACAGGTAGTGATCATGTTCTGGTCGATCAGGTACAATACGATATCGGATGCCGCATCCAATACGTCGCGGCATTCGCTTTCCGCATGAAAGAACATGGAAAGCTTGTTCACTGAAAATGCGATGATATTCCCGTTGGGATGCCATGATGGATAGGCGCCGGCCCTGTTGAAAGAAGTTGCCGTATTTACTTTGCGGATATCGTTTCCTCTTCGGATCAATGTTCCGGATCCCTGACCCCCACGAATATGCATCATCATATACTGTGGATCGCCGCTTTTGAAATTATGGCAGTTCATGCAGCTGCCATCGGTCAGTTTGTTTGTAAGGATGGGAGTTTCTTCGAATGTCTCTATGTTGCGCTGGTACAATCCCACATTTCTCCAGAGATGGATGGCGGGGTTAATCAGGCGGTATGCTAAATACGGATCGATTGGATCATTTGAAATTGTATCGACGATCGGACGATAGGCGTACCATCTTTCGTCCTTTTTGGCGTGCACTTTCATAACCAGGAGTTTGCCGGCATTCTGGCTCAAAAGCCGCTTCCACTCTTTCATCGGAATGAAAAACGATCCGTCCGATGCACTGAGCTCAATCGGATCACCGACAGCGGAGGATATTTGCAGAGTGGCTTCATCGACTTCCTCAATAAGACGGAAATTCAATGGAGCTATGTTTGGCGGAATAACGATGCCCGCGTAATCAGGATCAATGTGTGGTACCCTGTTGATCGGTGCGCCGATCTGTTTGTCGGGCGACGACTTCCCGCAGCCCGACGCCATGATTAAAAGACAGCCCGCATATATGATAAGGCCGGAATGTTTCTGAATGGATGTAAACATTTTCCTGCGTCCCATTATTTTATGATGTTAGTTTGTCGGAACGACCCGCAACAGGTAGAACCAATAAGTGTCGCCGTAATTCTGGCTAAGTTCTGAATAAATAGACCCAGCGTCGCCATGATGTTGGGAAATCAAAGCATAGAGACCCTTGAATCGATCAACGGTTTCTTTCCGTATTCCAATCTTTGATGCGACACTGTCCATCGATGGATTTGTAGATAGAAATGCCACCAGGGCTTCCTCATACAGCTGCGGCATAGGCCCGTTTTCGTTCATCCTCAGCTGCAGAAAATCATTCGCGAAAAGATTGAGATTTCGAGTGAGCAGATCGTACATCAGTAAATAACGGTAAGCCATCTCGTTCCGCGGGAATTGGCCCAACATTATCCTGAGATCAATTTCGGGATGATTGTCATTTATAATAAAATCCACCTTCGTCATGTAGGTGTGAAGTTGTTGAAGGTCAAACTCCTGTCGGAACTTAGAAGGATCCTTGATACACGCCAGGTAGTGATTTGCCCAGGAAGATGAAAACGGATTCTGTCTCAGTCGATATAAGAATTCTTGTGCAGCGGCGAAATTACCTTCGAGAATATTAGTTAATGCCAAACGCTTCAGCACATTTTCCGACTCTCCATAATGGGTCAACGCCTCCAATGCCCAATGCTTCGATTCGTTTATGCTCCCCAGTTCGTACATGAAATCGCTGTAGTCTAAAGGATACTCGTAACAAATATCGTTTTTTAGAAAGAGACCCTGCGACGCGACATTCTGTCTAAGCCATGTGAACTCCTCATCCATCCTGCCGGTATGATAGTATGCCTGGACGAAGTGAAAGAGGTTCAAAAGATTCGATGTGGAGCTAGGATTGATGAAAGATAGAGTTTGGTTCCATTCACCGGCATGGGTCGTATAACGAATTGCGAGGAATTCCTCATCGCTCTTGCTGACAACTTGCCAAAAACTCATGATCAGCACTGCTGCAGCAACTCCTATCTGGACCAGAATCATACGCAGATTTGATTTCACATTTCCCTGGCGTTCTGCTCTGTAAAAAAATATTCCTGCGGATGCTAACACAGACACGCCCAGAATTATTTCGAAATAAATCTTTCCTATAGGTGGAATGCCGAAGGTGTCGCCGACCCACAAAGGAGAGTGGCGGAGAAAGGCGTCAGAAGTTGAAATAATAAATAGATTCGACTTGGCAAGCCATGGTACTATCAAAGCTGCCGCGATTAATGCGGCTGAAACAGATGTGCGAGATAGGAAAGAGCTGTTCCCGTTGAATACTTCGTACATAACACAAAGGACTGTGAAAATCAGGAGTGCGTACGGCGACAGCAGATAAACGACAATGACGAATGGTACGGTTGAACTCAGTCGAACCCAGTTTCTGGCGGACTTTATGTTTCGATACAAAGCAAAAGCCGCCATCGCAATAATTAATGCGAGGCTCCCCACCAGAGAATAGTTCGAATCGGTCTGCAAAGCCGCTAGAATAATTGTCGGAATGAGCAGCGCGATCCACCATTTCCCCGCATGCAGAGTGAGGTTGAGCAGATGGTAAAAGACCAGCACAAGAATAGTCAACAAAGCTGCGCCCAGCAATTCGAATTGAAGCAACTCCGTCAGGAATGCTGCCGCATAATCCGAAATTCCGCCCGGCAATTGAAGTTGTTCAAGAAAGAAGCCCCTTTCCAGAAAAAATACAGGCTGTCTCGCGAACTGGATATATTCCGGATGAACAGCAAACCAATAATAAAAAAACAAACAAAGTGACAATCCTACCTCTATCCAGAAGCGCAGTCCGAATCGAGATTTCAATGTGTCGGCCATGCGCTGTGAGAAAGATGCTTTTCCACCAGGTCCACTTTTAGTGTTTTCCATTTTTCCACTCGAAAATTTATGATCAAGAATTATTGTTTAACATAGACTCCGTAATGGCATGCTGGATAAAAGCCATGGACATGCGCCCCGAGATGTTATAATTCATCCGGCTGTGACGATGCCGTCAATTTCAAATAACAACTCATCCCTGCAAACATCCGCCACCATGCAAACAGCGGGAAGATTTTCCAACCCGAGTTCCCTAATTACGCGCTGATACTCCGGAAAATCGCTCGCATGCTTCAGAAAGACCGTTGCCTGACAAATATCTTCAAGAGATGCGTTCTCAGGTTTTAGCAGAGAATCAACGACGCCGATCGTATTTCTGATTTGTTCAGCCGGATCGTTAACTCCCAGGGTTCTTCCATCCTCACAAATTGAAGCTGTGCCTGATATGTAAATCGTTTTGCGCTTTTGTTCATGTATCACGGTGGAGCGTGAGAAGGCGGAGCCATATCGATATGGAGATCGTTGTCTCGAACCTGTATGGTGACAAATTGTGGCTCTATCATCGGCCTTTTGTTCCACGGCCAGAACATCCATCACTCCGGCCGCTCCATGACGATTCGCGCCCTTGATGCCGGTGCTTGCGGGGAGATAGATTTCCTCGGCTCCCAACCCGTTGAATTTCGTCGGGATCAGTCCGAACTCCTCGTACTTCGCGTTCCTAACATTATTGAACTCTTTGTACCACTGCAAAATATCCACGAGATAAATCCATGTTCGAACGACATTTCGAAACGTCATTCCCTGCCGTTGAAGGAGACGTTCGGTCCGGTCAAACATCAGATGAGTCTGTTTTTCCCGACAATCATTCGAAGGGTTATCATGCTGAGATCCGTGGATGTCCTGTAACGACAAATACGTTGTGCCATGATATCGCCAGCCGCGGCCGCACGGTATTCCATCGTCGAAAATTGTCCAGATTTTGTCGCCCGTCTCGTCCTCCCTTATCGCATAAAGCTGGATCCCTGCTAAACCTTCTCCCCATACAGGCTCCCCTTCGATGTATGTGACCGGCGATTCTTCATAGACCTCAGAACTGCAAAGGGACTTCTTGCGAGCATCTAGAATATCGCGTTGAATATTGATGCTACCAAAGATACGCTCTTGAACAATATGCAGATTCCGTTGCTTGAGCACACTTCCAATATGACGGTACAATTCTTCGCACGACAGGATCGGATCGACGTCCTCCCTGCAAACGGACGCCGTTATGTACAGCCGATTGTCGTCAATGCTGATCGGGTAAACGTTAAGAGATGTTTCTTTCAATACTGGACAAACAGCCATATTTCTTTGTTACCTCTTGTCATTTCGTTCACATCATGGTACAGCCCTACAGGTTCCAGCCTTTTCAATAAAATAAAAAAGCGTCCCGCTTCGATAGGAGGTGAATCGGGACGCTTCATGAAGGAGAGTCGGTTACTTCAATAGCATCATTTTCTTGACGAGCATTTGGTTACCGGCTTCCAATTTATAGAAGTAGACACCGCTGGTAAGCCTGCTGGCATCGAAAGTTGCGGTGTATTCTTGGCCTGCTGAGCGCACGCCAGAGAACAGTGTCGCTACTTCTTGACCGAGCACGTTGTAAACCTTCAACGTGGTGTAGCCTGTCTTGTCAACCGAATATGTGACCTTTGTCGACGGGTTGAACGGATTCGGGAAGTTCTGGTCTAATCTGAACTTGTTTGCGACAGGAGGCGCCGGCTGTTTCACGCCAACGAGAACGTTCGCTGAGCTCAGAATGGCATTGCCCCAATGGCTCGTGTTCTGCCAATCGTCGTCCGTCTTCGACGGATTCCACCACTTCGTGAGGTGTATCCTACCGCTTCCATCGTTATCATCGGTCTGAAGTTCGAAGCTGAACCTGGTGCCGCCTGCAGCAAGTATGCCGAGGCTATCCAGCGAGAACTGGAATTGCACGGCATATCCGCTCATAGAGCTGAATATGCTGTCATTCGGAATGTTCGGGAGAACTTTCCACGTATACTCCATGCCATGCTTGACTCCATTTTCCACCGAGTCAACGTTCTGCGGCGGCCTGCACTCAAATTGATGAGCGCCGGCGATAGCACTTAAGCTCGAACCGCCAACGTGAGTGTTACCATTGTCGGTGTAGAACTCAATACCGTCCATCTGCCAGTCAGTCGCAGAGACACTATCAACGAAGTTGTCATATACAATGAAGAATCCGTATACGTTATTGTCATCATACAATCCATAGAATCTCCATGACTGATCTTGTGGGTCGGTCGGCAAAGCAAGGCCTCCGTAGGTCAAACCGCCAGGGGTAGCCTGGTTTGCGTCGCTCCAAACATTCTCTGATGGACCGCCGTTGGGAGCAACGTCAGCGGTAAGAGTAGGCGCTTTCGTTGTATGCAGGAATACGTATGAACATGCGTTGTCAACGTACTCGCCAGTGGTGGAGTCGCCAAGCACTGCATCACCCCAATGCTGGGTGTTTTGCCAATCATCATCGACCCCGCTGCCGTTCGCCCACTTGGAGAGGTGAATACGGCCAGCTCCATCGTTGTCATCCTGCTGCAATTCGAGACTGACCTTTGTCCCTGCTTGCGCTACTACGCTTAGACTGTCCAGCGGAATCTGGAATTCGCAGAACCAGCCGGTCGGGCCGCCGTTGTTGGCGGAGGCTGTGTCGACGAACCAAATGTATTGGACGCCATGCTTATAGGCGTTTTCGACCGAATCTATGTTCTGTGGAGGTCTGAAGCAGAACTGATAAGCGTTGGGAATAGCACTTAAGCTTGATCCCGGTACATGGGTATTGCCCGCATCCATGTAGAACTCATCGCCGTCCATTTGCCAGTCTGTAGCGGACACGGAATCGATAAAGTTGTCACAGGAATAGAACAAGCCATAGAGGTTCTTGTCATCCCACAATAATTTTACCCATCCCGAGAGGTCTGTCCAATCCGATGGATGAGAAGACCCGTAGTTGAAATACTGTAGAGGCTGACCATCGATCGCATTCCAAACTGTGTCGATCTGATAGTCGAGCTTCGGCGCGATTTCAGTCTTCGGAATAACCCATACATTGTTGCCTACTTTGGACACTGTGTTCTTATGGACCACCTTCGCCTGGGCGAAACTGGCCAACATAGCAAAACACACGACCACTAGCAACATTTTACCTAGTCTCATTGTTTTGTCTCCTTACGTAAGGTTTGTGATAGATTTTAGTTGTCTGCAAACTAATTGGTTGTTGAAAATCCCTCTAGTATCACCCTGAGCTGCGACTTCCCATGTGCAACCTCCTGATGGGGCCTTTCTCAGAATCTCAAAACGAGCGAGGTTCCGAATGCAATCCGGAGCGACAGACTCATCCTTCAGATTTTCCAACAGCCTTCCAACTCTCTTCCCTTCCTTCAACCACCTCCTTTCGGAAAGACCGCCGTCATTCCGATTTTTGATATTGCATGACTTAATGTTCTGTTTAGAAAAAAAGGTCATGTTCACAGTCCGCGACCAAGATACGGCGCGCCGTTCAGCGGTGTGCCGTCTTCTTTCGCCATTCCCATCCTGTAGAACCTGACGGCCGTCGCGGACGCTGTCTTGCCTCTGCTCAAATATAGATATTTGTCATTTCCCCAAATCAGCTGATCTATGCCATTTGGAAGAATGTTATCATGATAGTACGATACGAGCACTCCATTATCCAGTGCATATAATGAGCAAGTCAACGAGCTCCCTGAAACAGAGATGACAACTGAGCCATCAGATCCGACATTGAACGAGGTCAAGGCGTTGCTTGTCGTAAAACCTGTATCTTTCGAGATATCATAAAGTACCTCGTGATTGCCCAGATTCCCAACCGAACTGATCAGACTCCTAGATAATGTAGTGAAATGGGCCGGAGTCCCGGTGCCTGTAATGGCATATAGATATGTGTTTCCGTCGGCATCCTTAATCACGCGGACCTCTCCAAATGTGAGGCCACTGAAATCGCCGGCAGTCTGAGATGTCCCGTCGGTTTTTATGCAGTACAGGCCTTTCGTATTTCCCGTATAAATGTCACCGTTCGCGTCAAAATCAAAATAGCCCACGGTCTTCTGCTGCGACGTTACTCCGGCGAAGACCTTGGGGACCGTGGTATCCATGTCCAGTTGATATATCTTGTTAGATGCACTGCTGTTGAAAGACGCATACAGAAAGCCGCCCGGACCAACTTTTAAATCAATGAAGGTGGAAGCAAAATCGGTCTTGACGCCGCCGATTTTCGGCTTAAAGTAAGAAGTATCCCTGACCCGACTCAAGCTTGTGCCATCTGACGAAAGCTTATATAGAGAACAGCCGGGAACCGATACATAGCCTCCGATCCACAATGTATCTCCTTTGCCTGCATCCATCACAAGAAAGGTTGGGATTGCACTCAGGTCTGCGGTAGTAAAGGGGGCCTCCATAGCGTAAGGGATGGTAACGCTGGAATCTGCCGCCGGGATAACTACGTTCAATGTTGAGGAACCAAAGTTAGGCGGCCGGTAGATAACAATTGTATCGGCAGGTGAACCCACCGAGAGGCGTTTTATATTTGCCCGCTGTGTGCCGAACCAGACCCAATCCGAATCGGGATCTGCCGAAAAATTCTGTCCGACGATCGTAATTTCTCGTACTCCCGCAATTGCGGTACTTGCAGGCAGAACTCCGGTAATGACTGCTCCCGAGGCGTATTTTTGGTTGGGATTCCATACCGACGTCGGAGCATTATACTTATTGCAGGAGCCTATGGCGAGTCCGAAAACAACCGAACTCAAAATTAAGTATGTGAGTTTTCTAAGTTTCATGTTCATGCCATTCCATTACATTGAAAAAGTGACTGTAAATCGTTGGATGCTATTCAAATACTTGAACGGAGTGTAGGAATAATCGATGTTAAAGTTAACCGAAGATATTCCCAGCCCGGCAGAAGAGATACCGAGACCATAAGTTACTCCATCTTCGTCGTCACCCGTAATGTACCCCCCCCTCAGTGCAATTACATTCATGAATTTGTACTCTGCACCCAGTTTTATCTGTTCCGGATGGGCGGTAGGATGGGTGACATCACAAGAAAGCAGGAACGCCTGATTTGGCCCCGCCACTTCGTAAAAATCAAGGAGATTGGCCGAGATCCCGAAAGTAAACAACAACGGGAGCTGGAATGCTTCCTGCTCATATTTTACGTCCTGAGAGAAATTTCTGACCGACATACCAAAGTTAAGGCTCTTGATCCCTGTCTTAAAAATTGTTCCGAAATCATAAGCGACGGTACTGGCAACATTCTGCTTGGTTGTAAAGGTGTTGCCGTTGGGAACTATACTTTTACCCAGCGACTGATAGACAAGCTTAACCTGCCCGCCGACTCCGAACTGCGTACTAATCATATCTGCATATGCAATTCCCGCCTCGAAAGCCGAAGGAGTCAATAGCTCGGTGTCTATATACCCCTGGTCGTTTTGCGCGACCACGGTCCCTTCAACATCACCGTAATTAACTGATTGGAAAGACAATCCAACCACTCCGTACCTTCCGGAGAGAGGAGAAACAATCGCATCAAGTGCCATATATTTGATACCGGCGATCCAGGAATTGATACTGAAATCGATGTTAACCAGGGATTGTACATCGCCCATGGTCGACGGGTTATGAGACAACGCTCCGGTGTATCCATCGAGAGAGTTTACCGCATCTCCAATGGCGCTGGCCCGCGCATCTGAGGATACAAGGAGAAAATTGAAACCGGTTTGTGCCAACTTCGTCTGCCCAAACGATAGAGAAGTAAGCAATCCGATTAGAATGATCATTCCGAAAATCTTTTGGATAGTTAACGGTATTGCTAGTAATCTATTCACCTTTGTTCTCCTTATCGAATTACATACTTGCTGAGGATAGAATAACGACTTTAA
Organism: Candidatus Acidiferrales bacterium; assembly: GCA_035515795.1. Classification (NCBI taxonomy): domain Bacteria; kingdom Pseudomonadati; phylum Acidobacteriota; class Terriglobia; order Candidatus Acidiferrales; species Candidatus Acidiferrales bacterium. The sequence goes on from DATJAY010000007.1 coordinate 52,676, forward strand.
ACTGATTGCTGATGAGCGGGTAGACGCTTTGACTTGGCGTTGTCTGCGGATTACTTATTTCAGACGAATTAGTCAAAATGAACCGCACTATGTAAACTCCGCCCTGGTCCAAATGAAGCGAATAACGAGCACTTATCGCGGCCATCGATCTCGGAGCATTGGCGTACAAGATTGTTTCGGCGGAGTTATAAACGTTTTCCGGGGAGATGGCAACCGAAGAACTCAGGGAAGAAGTGTCTTTGGTCATGAGATCAACAGAAACATAATCATTAATGTTAGAACTGCCACTGCAAGAGTTATAATAATATTGCAGGCTCGTGTATAGATAGATGTCCTCGGCTTTTGTAGCCTTCAATACTGCATAAGAAGTATCTCTACTTGGGTACTTGACCAACAGCAATGTGTCTGTGGGGAGGGAAGGCAAACTGTCAACCAACGCATCAAAGTTTGAATTCATGATTTGATTGTCAGTGGAGCCGGCAGAAGTCACAAAGTCTGTCAACTCATGTGAACGAATCACAAGCCAGGATATTGGTATGGCCGGGCGAGCCAAGGTATCTCCGAGCAAGGTCCCCCTGTTACTGCACACGC